>JAIRML010000016.1 GCA_031258665.1 Oscillospiraceae bacterium
CGTGCAATACAGCCGCCCGCGCGTGAACGGGAGCGTGTGCATAGCTGTCGTCGCCCCCGTGGAGAACAGGTAACGCAGCGTGACGGCGGACGATATGAGCGAAAATATGAAAACAAGAGGCGCGAAATTGAGATACCTCATCACGGCCGCGTCGCCGATGATATAGGCGCCGCCGCTCACAAGCGGCGGGAATATCCCGGCAAAAAACCAGCAGACCATGCCTATGGCGGGGACTGCCCAAAAGCGTTTCAGGTTTTCGCGCAGCAGCGCGCCCGAGGGCATACAGTACGACTTAAAATATGATGTTGCCAAGCGCACCTTGCACACCTCCCAATTCGTATATGAATATCTCCTCGAGCGACAGCGGCAGCAGATCGAAGATCAGCGGCGCGCGCCCGCCTATGACTTCGCGCACCGCCTCCTCCGGACTGCGGATGATGAGCAGATCCACCGCGCCGCGCGTCTCGCGGTGCAGGACATTCAGCCCGTCGTACCGCCCCTCCTCCGGCGTATCTTCGGGGAACGCCGCCTGCACCTTGTGTATGTCCGATTTGAGCTCGTCGAGGTCGCGCTCGATGAGCATCCTGCCCTTGTCGAGTATGCCGATGCTGTCGCAGATGCCCTCCATCTCGCGCAGGTTGTGCGACGACACAAGCACCGTCATGCCGCGCGCCGCGACGTCGTCCACGACGTATTTCCACACGAGCTTGCGCACAAGCGGGTCGAGACCGTCTATGGGCTCGTCGAGGATCAGATAGTCCGGCTTGGAGGACATCGTGAGCAAAAACGCCGCCTGTTTTTGCATACCCTTGGAAAAGCGCGTCACGCGGCGGCGCTCCGGCAGGGCAAAGCGTTCTTTCATCGCGGCGTACCGCCCGGCGTCCCAGTTCTGGTACAGTCTGCCGTAGAACGCGGCGCACTCGTCTAGGCTGTACGAGCCGAAGAAGAACAGCTCGTCGGGGATGAAGCCCATCCGCGATTTCAGCGCCAAGTTCTCATAGACAGTCTCGCCGTCCATCCGCGCTTGGCCGCCGTCGAGACGCAATACACCCGCGAGGGCTTTGAGCGCCGTGGTCTTGCCGGAACCGTTGACGCCGATGAGTCCGTATATCGAGCCCTTTTTGACGCGCAGATCCAAGCCGTCCAGCGCGGCGGTCCCGTCAAACCGCTTGCGCAGTGCTGTTGCCTCAATCATCTTTTTCGCCTCTTTCCGATTCTTCTCCCCCTGACAAAACTTCGCCGAGGATCGCCATGATCTCGCCCCGATGGGCGCCCGCCCGCCGCAGTTCCAGTGCCGCGCGTCTCAGCGCCCGCTCCGCGTCCGCGCGCAGCCTTGTGTCGGCGGCGCGGTGCTCCGGCTCGGAGACGAATGTCCCAAGACCGGAAGCGGAGTACACATAGCCGAGGTTCTCCAGTTCTCTGTACGCCTTTTGCACCGTGTTTGGGTTGATGGTCAAGCTCTCCGCGAGCTCGCGCACAGACGGCAGCTTTGCCTCCGGCGGCAGTACACCCGCGAGGATGAGGTCCCGCAGATTGTCCATGATCTGCTCGTAGATGGCCTTTCGGCTCCGCAAATCCAGCGTAAACACATATCCGGCTCCTTTCCCGGCATGGGTTGCATCCGCAACCCACAACCCAGATTTTTGTTTTTCGCCGCCGCGAAGCGGCAGCGAGTCCCGGCATGGGTTGCAACCGCAACCCACAACCCAGATTTTTGATTTTCACTGCCGCGAAGCGGCGGCGAAAAACAAAAATGATCCGCTGTGGCTCCGCGCGTACTAAGCGTACTACGTGTATTAGTACATTGTCAATAGGGTTTTGAAAAAATTTTATCGGGCCGTCGAAGAATTTGCGTAAAATATTCCCTTGCTTTTTCCCGAGCGCGGCGATATAATCGTGACAGTTCTCTTCGGGGCGGGGTGCGATTCCCCACCGGCGGTGACACGGGGTCAGCCCGTCAGCCCGCGAGCGCTCGTTTATATTTTGTTATCGCGAAGCGGCAACAAAATATAAACATTTGGGTTGTGTTGTAGGCGCAACCCATGTTAGGGGCGCTGAACCGGTGCGATTCCGGTGCCGACAGTGACAGTCTGGATGGGAGAAGAGCTTGCGAGTCCCCCGACATCGGTCGGGGTTCACGCGGAGGCGCGCCCCGGTATGAGCCGGGGCGTATTTTTTTTGCAGGGAGGCGCTTGTCTATGTCACACACGCAGCCGTATCCGCCGGGCCGGGCCGTCAATGTGCGGATGCTGGTCATCGTGGCGCTGTTTGCCGCGCTGTCCAGCGTTCTCATGTACCTGGACTTCCCACTGCCCCTCTTCCCGCCGTTTTTGAAGCTGGACTTCTCCGATCTGCCGGCCCTGTTGGGGACATTTTGGTTCGGCCCCCTGGCCGGACTCGCGGTGGCGCTGGTCAAAAACCTCATCCATCTGTTTGTGACATCCACCGGCGGTGTCGGGGAACTGGCCAACTTCCTGATCAGCGCGGCCCTGACCGGGACCGCCGGCCTCGTCTACCGGCTGCGCCGGACCCGGGGCGGCGCGGTGGCGGGCCTTCTGTGCGGCGCGCTGGCCATGACGCTCGTGGGCGTCGTCGCGAATTATTATATCGTGCTCCCGTTCTACGCGAAGGTCATGCCGATCGAGACCATCGTCGCCATGTGCGCCCGGCTGATCCCCGCCGTACAGACCACGTGGGACATCGTCCTGTTCAGCATCACCCCGTTCAATCTCTTCAAAGGCGCGCTTGTCGGCGGCCTCACCTTTCTGCTCTACAAACGGGTGAGGGGTCTGGTCCGTGAGGCCCCGGAACACCCCCGGCGCGCTCCCCGGCGGGGTGTCATCTGACGCCCCGCCTCTTTTCCGCTCCGCCGCGCCCAGGCGGGCTTTCCCGGGCTGCCCGCGTGAGGGCCGTGAAAAATTCTCGTTGAATCCGGCCCGCGGATGGGGTATGATAAAGACAGTGCCTTGCCGCCGCTTCGCGGCAGCAAAAGACCAGGATTTGGGCTGCGGGCTGCGGGGGCAGCCCACGTTGGGAAAACAGACGGCCGGTGTCCGTCGCCGTCGCGGGTGGGGGAGAGATGTTTTTGTCGGAAGTGTTTTCATCGCTGGGAGATTGGCTGAAAGGCCTGCCGCCGACAGGGCAGGCTGTGATGACGTTTTTTATCTCCATGGTCCCGGTCATTGAATTGCGCGGGGCCATCCCCGTGGCCGCGGTGGCCGGGCTGCCGTGGTACACGGCTTTTTTTGTCAGCGCAATCGGCAATATGGCGCCTGTCCCCTTCATTGTGGCGTACACCCGGCGCGTCTTTTTGTGGATGAAGGACCGAAACCGGCTGGCGGGCGCGGTCTACCGGCTGGAGAAGCGCGCGCTCGCCAAGGCCGGCAAGTTGTACCGCTATGAGCTCATCGGCCTGTGCCTTTTCGTCGCGATGCCGCTGCCCGGGACAGGGGCCTGGACCGGCGCGCTGATTGCCGCGCTGTTGGACATGCGCCTGAAAAACGCGTTCCCCGCCATCCTGGCCGGCGTCGTCATCGCCGCCGCCGTCGTCACGGGGCTCACGTATACGGCGGCCGGCATCCTCTCATCCTGACAAAGCCGGGTCGGACAGAGGCGCCCTGGAAGCAAGGCGGCGGAGCGATGGAGTCAGCCATTCGCCATCCGCGCGCGTCCGGCGGCCCGGCCGCCGGACGCGTCTTGTCACCGAACCCCCCGATTTTGGCATAAGATGGGTCAGGCGCCGGAGACCGGGCGC
>JAIRML010000095.1 GCA_031258665.1 Oscillospiraceae bacterium
CGATTTGGCGACGCTCCGCCAACCGGTGAGCAGGACCGGCCCGTCGCAGCGCAGGGCCGCCACTGCCAGGGCCATGGCGATGCGGTGGTCGTTCCACGCGTCCACCCGCCCGCCCGCCAGACGCGGCGCACCCTCAATGGTCAGCGTGTCCTCCGTCTCCTCCACCCGCGCGCCCAGCTTACCGAGTTCCGCGGCCAGCGCGTGCAGCCGGTCGCTCTCTTTGAGCCGCAGCCGCGCCGCGCCGACGATCCGGCTGCGCCCCTCGCCGAAACAGCACAGCGCCGCAATCGGCGGGACAATGTCGGGGGTCTCGCGCGCATCCACAGTGACGGCCCGCAGCCGCTCGGCCCGCACGCAAACGACACCCGCCCGCCAGTCTGTCTCCGCGCCCATCGCCCGCAAAATCTCCAATATGGCCCTATCGCCCTGCCGGCTCTCCGGGTTCAGCCCAGCCACCGCCACCGGCCTTCCCAGGGCGGCGGCGGCAAGAAAAAAGGCCGCCTGGGAGTAGTCCGCCTCCACCTGATACACGGCGGGACGGTAGCGCTGTCCGCCCCGGATGCGGTAGCTCTCACGCTCCTGTGTGACCGTTACGCCAAAGCGCCGCATGACGTCCAGTGTCAGGTCCACGTAGCCGCGGGACTGCAGGGGCGTTGTGAGCCGGATCTCACTGTCGTCCGGCAGCAGCGGCAGGGTCAACAGGAGCCCAGAGACAAACTGGGAGCTCACATCTCCGGGCAAGGCGTAGGCGCCTCCGCGCAGTGGACCTCGCACACGGACCGCCCGCGGCTCCTGTACGAATACGGCGCCGGACAACCGAAAGAGGTCGGCATAGACCGCCAGCGGCCGCGCCAGCAGCCGTCCGCGGCCGGTAAAAACCGTCTCACGCGCTTCGAGCGCGGCCAATGGCAGCAAAAAGCGCAGCGTGGAACCGGATTCGCCGCAATCGACGCGGCGGGGGAGGCCGGTTTGGGCCGACCCCGGCCCGATGCGCAGGACATCCCCCCGCGCCGCGACGGCCGGCGACCACAGGGCCGCCACACCCGCCAGCGTGGCGTCGATATCCTCCGAGCGCCCCACGTTTTGCAGCACACTTTCTCCCGCCGCCAAACCGCGCGCGGCCAACGCCGCGCAGATCACCGCGCGGTGCCCCAGACTCTTGGACGGCGGCGGGGTGCGCACGCCGCCGGGGCACCGCGCGACCCGCTTCGCCCCGTTCATCGCCTCGTCCATGTCACCGCCTCCCATCGATTTTCAGCCGGCTCCGCCGCGCGGCTTTGTCATCGTTGCGCCGACGCCTCCCCGGGCGGCGCCAGAGCGGCCTCAAGGTCGGCAAAGCGCATCTCCCGCGTAAAGGCCTCGCCGATCCGCCTCAAAAAAACAACCCGCACACCGCCCCCGCCGCTCTTTTTGTCAGATTCCATGGCCGACATCAGCGCGCCGGGCGCCTCCGGATAATCAGGTTCCAACCGATGCCGCGCCAGCAGACGGCGCAGCGCGTCGGCGGCGCCCGGCTGTGTGAGCGCGAGGCACTCTCCGAGCCGTGCCGCAATGACCATGCCGAAGGCCACCGCTTCCCCGTGGGTGTAGTGCCCGTACCCGTGGCGCCGCTCAATCGCATGCCCAAAGGTGTGGCCGAAATTGAGCAGCATCCGTTCGCCTAGGTCCCGCTCGTCGCGCGACACAATGCCGGCCTTGACGCGGCAGCACGCCTCGATGATCTCCGGAAGCGCCGCCGGGTCCGCATCTCTGTCCAACTTGTCAAAGAGAGATCTCGACCGGATGGCCCCGTACTTGATCACCTCGGCCATGCCGCCGCGCACCTCGCGCGCGGGCAGAGTGCGCAGCGTCTCCGGGTCGATGACCACCAGTTTGGGCTGGTAAAATGCGCCGATCAGATTCTTTCCGCGCGTGTGGTTGACGGCCGTTTTGCCGCCCACACTGGAGTCCACCTGGGCCAACAGCGTCGTGGGTACCTGCACAAATCGGACTCCACGCATCCAAGTGGCGGCCGCAAACCCGGCCAAGTCCCCTATGACGCCGCCGCCAAAGGCGACAACGAGCCCGCCGCGCGGCAGCCCCGCCTCCGCAAAGACATCGTACAGCCTGCCCAGCCCGCCCAAGCACTTGTTCGTCTCCCCCGCCGGAAACACCGCCGGTACAAAGGCGATGCCCGCGGCCGCCAGCGCCGCGGCGAACGGGGCGTGATAATGCGCCCACACGTTCTCATCCGTCACGACGACCACCGGGACCTCCTCCCCGCGAAACGGCAGAAGCGCCGCGCCCAGCTCCATGAGCAGGCCGTTTCCGATCCGGATCTCGTAGGCGCCGTCCGGCAGCCCCACTGTCAATGTTTTCACCGTGTCAGCATCTCCCTCTTGTTTTGGCCCGCCCGCGCCAGCAGTTCGCGCAACGCGTCCGCGTCCCCGTCCGCCAGCGCCGCGCGGATGCGGCGCAGATTTTCGATGTAGCGGTCGAGCCAAACCTGTGTGTGGACCCGATTGTCGAGCAAAAGCTCCGTCCAGGCGTCGGCGTTGATGTCCGCGACGCGGGTGCTGTCCCGGTACGCGCCCGCCGTGAACGCGGAGGTGATCTCCGGGTGGTAATCCATACACAGCCCCGCCGCGGCGATGTGCATGAGGTCGCTCGTATACGCGATGACGGCGTCGTGCCGGTCCGGCGGCGCCACGGCCAGGTGGGCGACGCCGATATGGCGCGCCATCTCCCGCATCAGGGCCACACTCTCCGGTTTGGTGGAGGCCAGCGGGCAGATGATCAGCCCCGCCCCCCGGTAGAGGTCCGGCGCCGCGTTCTCAAAGCCGTCTCGCTCCTTGCCCGCCATCGGGTGGATGCCGATATAGTCCACCCCCGTGGGCAGCAGCGCGGATATGCGGGCGTAGAGCCCGCTTTTGACACCGCAGATGTCGGTGACCACCGCGCCGGGCCGGAGCGCATCCGCACGGTCCGCCAACAGCGGCGGAATATGGTGCGCATACACACAGAAGACCACAAGATCGGCCCCAAGCACATCATCCGGGCAGACAGAGGCGCTGTCCACCGCGCCGGCCTCTTCCGCGCGCCGGCATACACCCGCCTGCCTGTCCGTGCCGAGGCGCCGCGCGCCGCGAAACCCCCGCAGCGCGTAGCCGAGGGAGGCGCCCATCAAGCCGAGTCCAACGATCCCCACTGTAAACCCCATCGCAACCTCCACACCCAAAAAGAAGAGGGCCCATGTCTTCACATGAACCCTCGGAAACACCCGGTTTGCACCCACGCAAGGCCTCGGTCACCTCTGTTCATGGCGTCTTTTCTGTTTTCCCCAGCAAAAGTAGCCGAAGCTAAAGTAGCTCCAGCGAAAGAGGAAAAAGGATAAAACGCCGACCGATAGTACCTTATTGCCGCTTCGCGGCAATAAAAAACAAGAATTTTGGTTGTGGGTTGCAGGGGCAACCCACGTTGGGACCGCCGGCAGACCGCCCATACATACACTCCCGTTCCGAACCGCCCCCGCAAGAGCGGCCAAAGCCCCGCCGCCCGCGCTTCCCAGTGCCTTGCTGCCGCTTCGCGGCAACAAGAAACAAGAATTTGGGTTGTGGGTTGCGGAGACAACCCACGCTATTATACCGCAAAGATCGTCAGATTGCAAGAGAAATTTCTGCTGTCCACTGTGCGCCGGGTGTGAAAAACAACGCCGTCACTGCCTCCGGTTCTTTTCGTACAAGATCCTCAGCCCCCGCAGCAGGAGCGTCTCGTCGTGGATGACCGCATGGCGGCAGTGGGGCACCACACGGGCGGAGAGACCGCCGGTCGCGACCACGCGCGCGGGCATGCCGAGCTCCGCCTCAAAGCGGTCGATCATGCCGTCCATCATCGCGGCCGTGCCAAAAATCGCGCCGCTCTTCATGCAATCGATCGTGTTTGCTGAGATCCCCCGGGCCGGCGCCTCGATGGGCACCTTAGGAAGCTGCGACGTGCTGTGCACGAGCGCGTCCATCGACAGCGCCACGCCGGGAAAGATGGCCCCGCCGATGAAGTTCGCCCTCTCGTCCACAACGCCGATCGTCGTGGCGGTGCCCATGTCAAAAATGATCACGGGCAGTTCATACGCCGCCGCCGCGGCGACACCCGTGGCCACGAGATCGCTGCCGAGCTGCGCGGGGTTGTCGATGCGGATGTTCAGCCCCGTCTTCAGCCCGGCGCCGACAATGAGCGCGTCGCACCCGGTGATCTTCCTGACCGCGAGGCGCATGGGGTTCGTGAGCGGCGGGACAACGGAGGAGATGATGGCCCCTGTAAAAACGCGAGGGTCGATCTCGTCCAGATCAAGAATCTGCCGAATGGCAACGGCGTATTCGTATTCTGTCTTATGGATATCCGTCTCCATGCGAAACATTCCGGAGATTTTCTCCCCGCGCACGCACCCAAAAACGATGTTGGAGTTGCCGACGTCGACAACCAGCAGCATACGGCTACGACTCCTTTCCTCGGCCGGGGAAGAATCTGACCAACACTTTGCTGACGGCGCCGCTGACGACGGCGCACAGCACAGCCTCAATGGCAGCTTGCACCGCGACGCCGCCCAGCACAAACAGGGCAACCGTCGCCACCCCCCCCGAGACGCCCGCCTTTTCGGCGTAACCGACGACAAAAGTATTCCAAAATAACAGCATGAGACCGCCCATGAAGAGGACCGTGTTGAGCGCGGCCGTGGCAAACCCGCTGACCGCGTAACTCGCGACGCGCGTGCGGTCGATTTTGTGCAGCGCCTTGAAGATGAGCCCCCCGAGCCAGCCCTCCAAGATGCGCGGCACAATGCAGACGACGGTAAAAGCAACCGGATTGAGCGGGAACAGGAGCGGCCCCAGGTCGGCGCCCATGAAAGCGCCGCGGAGAAACATCAGGATCCCGAACAGTCCGCCCAGAAACGCGCCCGCAGACGGCCCGCAGACAATCGCCCCAATGGCGACGGGGATCGGCAGCAATGTCAGAGACAAGACCAGATTGATCGGCAGCAGTCCGAGCGGCGTAAACGCCATGATGATGATGACGGCGGCAAGTACGGCCATTTGTACCATCTTGCCCACTTCGATACGGGTTTTGCTTTTCATAACCTTCCTCCTGGCTGTCGCTCCCGCCTCACGCGGGATGCGGCGCAAACTATGAGGATATTATATACAATACCCTCGGCGAAAGTCAAGGGCCGGCGCGGGCGCGTTCCCAGGCGGTCAGCGCGGCGCGGCACACATCGCGCAGCGGCACATCCGCCGCCAGCGCGGCGGCCCGCAGGGACTCGTACTCCGGTTTGGCCTTCACCACGCCGTCCCGGCGCGACACCTTGCAAACCACCGGCCCGTACGGCGTATCCACCGTCTGTACCGCCCGATCCATCACATGCCGTTCCGCGAGCCGCCGGCGCAGGCCGATCGTGGCCGTGTGGCGAAACAGCAGCTCCGCCGCCGCCGTCTCGTCCTCCGGCGCGCACAGCACGGTGATCTGAAGGCCCGGGCGCCCTTTTTTCATCGTGATTGGTGTGAAGTAACATTCCTTTACATTGATGGCCCACAGGCGCTCCGCGGCATAGGCCAGTGATTCGCCCGTGGCGTCGTCCACCACGGCCACCAACTCGCACACCATATCCCGCCCGGCTGCCGCTTCACTTTTTTCTGTCTCCACCAAGACGGCGCGCAGCAGGTTGGGGTGGTCAAAGTCCCTGTGGCCTGCGCCATAACCGACAGCGCGTATGACCCCCGCCGGGCACGGCACACCCGTCCGCGCGGCCAGAGCCGCCACGAGCCCGGCGCCCGTAGGCGTGATCATCTCTCCCTCCACATCCGTGAACACCACCGGCGCGCCGCACGCCTCCAATATGGCCAGTGTGGCCGGCGCGGGCACCGGAATGCGCCCGTGCCGGCACAGGACAAAGCCGCGCCCCTCCCGCAAGCGGGAGACATGGATCTCATCGGGCGCCAAGTGTGCCAGACACAGCGCAACGGCCACGATGTCGACGATCGAATCGACAGCGCCCACCTCGTGAAAGCGCACTGCCTCCGGCGGCTTTCCGTGGATGGCCCCTTCGGCCCGCGCGATGACCTCAAAGACCGACAGGGCCCGCGCCCATACCGCACGCGGCAGCGCCGGCGACGCCAGCAACGCTCGGATATCGCCCATCGTACGGTGCACATGGCCGCTGTGAGACATCCCGTGGCCGTCGTGCCCGTGCGCGTCGCTCTCGAGCAGCACTGTAAACCGCTTCGCACCGATGCCGTTCTTTTGCACAGAGGTCCACTCCGTCCGATACCCCTCCAGGCACAGGGCGCGCAGACCCTCGTCCACCACACCGGCCGGCACTCCCAGATCGGTCAGCGCCGCCACGGCCATGTCGCCGCTGATGCCGGAAAAACAGTCCAGATATAAGATTTTCAAACTTGTCCCTCCTCTCAGGGGTCATTGGGTTTTATGGCCATCAGGCGTTATCCCTTTACAGCACCTTGTTGCCGCGAAGCGGCAGCAAGAAACAAGAATTTGGGTTGTGGGTTGCAGGGGCAGCCCACGTTGGTTATCTTTCGACGCATCTCTTTAAAATTCCGCCGAACCGCTGATGCGGGGAAACGCAATGACATCGCGGATGTTGGCCATGCCTGTGAGATACATGAGCATACGCTCAAAACCAAGCCCGAACCCCGCGTGCCTGACCCCTCCGAAGCGCCGCAAGTCCAGGTACCAGGCGTAATCCGCCTCCGCGAGGCCGAGCGCCCGCATACGCGCCGCCAGCACATCGGCGCGCTCCTCACGCTGGCTGCCACCGACAAGTTCGCCCACGGCCGGCACCAGCAGGTCCATGGCCGCCACAGTCTTTCCGTCGTCGTTTTGCCGCATGTAGAAGGCCTTGATTTCTCTGGGGTAGTCTGTGACAAAGACAGGCTTTTGCGCCACTTGCTCCGTCAAAAACCGCTCATGCTCTGTCTGCAGATCGCTGCCCCAGGAGACAGGATAGGTGAACCGGTCCGCCGCCCGCGCCAGTGCCTCCATCGCCTCGGTGTATGTCATGCGGCCGAACGCGCTGTCCCGCACAAGCATCAGCCGTGCCAGCAGCGTCGGGTCGATAAAACTGTTAAAAAATTCCATTTCATCCGGGCACGCTTCCAGCACGCGCGCGATGATGTGTTTCACCAGATCCTCGGCCAGGCGCATGTCATCGCGCAGGTCGGCAAAGGCGATCTCCGGTTCAATCATCCAAAACTCCGCGGCGTGACGCGGTGTGTTGGAGTTTTCCGCGCGGAAAGTGGGTCCAAAGGTATATGTCTTCGCAAACGCCAGGGCAAAGGCCTCGGCCTCCAACTGCCCCGACACGGTGAGACCCGTCTGCTTGCCAAAGAAATCCTTCGAAAAATCCACTCGCCCGTCCGGCGTCCGCGGCGGCGCGTCCGGATCCAGCGTCGTCACCCGGAACATCTCCCCCGCCCCTTCGGCGTCCGACGCGGTGATGATGGGCGTGTGGACCAAAACAAAGCCCCGGCGGTGGAAAAAATCGTGTATGGCAAACGCGGCTTCGCTGCGCACGCGAAACACGGACTGAAATGTTCGGGCGCGCGGCCGCAGATGCGCCACGGTGCGCAGGTACTCCATGGAGTGGCGCTTCTTTTGGAGCGGATAGTCCGACGCGCAGGCGCCCTCGATCTCGACGGACCGGGCCCGGATTTCAAAGGGTTGGCGGGCCTGTGGTGTCAGCACCAGTTCCCCCCGCACGAGGACCGCCGCCCCCGCGCCCAATTTGGACAGCGCGGCAAACTCCGGCAGCGACGCGTCGGCCACCACTTGCACAGCCCGCACCGTCGAGCCGTCGCCAAGCTCCAAAAATGCGAGGGTCTTCCCGGCGCGCACGGTGCGCAGCCAGCCGCGCAGGGCCACTGTCCGCCCGCCGCGGGCGGGCGCGTCCCGGAGGAGCGCCCGCACCTCCACCCACTCTGTCATGATGTCAACGCCTCCGCAATCAGCGCCCCGAAGGCGCGGGTACCCACCGGGGTGTCAGCCGGGCCGGCCAGGTCGGCCGTCTTGCGCGGCCCGGTCATCGCCGACAGCACCGCCGACGCCACACATTCGGCCTCCCGCGGGAGGCCGAATGTGTGGCGCAGCATCAGCGCGCAGGAAAGCACGGCAGCCACCGGATTGGCCCGATCTCGCCCGGCGATGTCCGGCGCGGAGCCGTGGACCGGCTCATACAGACCAAAATAACCCTCCCCCAGGCTCGCGGACGGCAGCAGACCGATGGAGCCGGTGATCGCGCCCGCCTCATCCGACAGGATGTCCCCAAACATGTTCTCCGTGACCAGCACGTCGAAGGCGCCGGGGCGGCGCACAAGCTGCATGGCGGCGTTGTCCACCAACATATCCTCATACGCCACGTCCGGGTACTCCGCGCGCAGCCGGTGCATGACGGCGCGCCACAGGCGGGACGTATCCAGCACATTGGCTTTGTCCACACTGGTGAGACGGCCGCGGCGCGCGCGCGCCAACGCGAAGGCGCGCCGGCCCACCCGCACCACCTCGCGCTCCGAATAGACCATTGTGTCGAAACCGGCGCCCGCCTCCGTACGTCCGCGCGCGCCGTAATACAGGCCCCCGGTGAGCTCCCGCACGATCAAGATGTCAAACGCGCCGCCCGAGACCTCCGGCTTCAGCGGGCTGGCCGCCTGCAAACACGGGTACAGCACGGCCGGCCGCAAGTTGGCGTACAATTCCAGCGCGGCGCGCAGCCTCAGCAGACCCGCCTCCGGCCGCAGATGGGCCGGGTTTTCGTCCCACTGTGGGCCGCCGACGGCGCCCAGCAACACGGCGTCGGCGGCCCGGCACCGCGCCACCGTCTCCTCCGGCAGCGGAACACCCAGTGTCTCCAGCGCGTGCCCGCCGACCGGGGCCTCCTCAAAGGAGAATGTGTGGCCAAAGCGTCGTCCCACCGCCTCCAGCACCGGGCGGCACACCGCGATCACCTCGGGCCCGACGCCGTCGCCGGGCAACAACACAATGTGCCCGTTCATATCGCGCCTCCCCCGGCGGCGTCCGCACCGCCCGGCGACGGCGTGCCCAGGCCGCCGCCCGTCCGGGCGATCCACGGCAGCAGACCGCCGGCGTCGATGATGCCGCGCACAAACGGCGGCAGGGGCCGCGCCGCAAAGACACGGCCCGTGGTCCTGTTCTCAATCCGGCCCGTCGCGATGTCCGCCGTCACCTCGTCGCCCGGAGAGATCCCGGCGACGGCCTCCGGACACTCCAGAATGGGCAGACCAATGTTGATCGCGTTGCGGTAAAAGATGCGGGCGAAGCTCCCGGCGATCACGCAGGACACCCGGCAGGCGCGCAACGCCAGCGGCGCGTGCTCCCGGGACGACCCACAGCCAAAATTTTGCCCGGCCACCACGATATCGCCCGGCGCCACCTTCCCCGCGAAGTCCGCGTCGATGTCCTCCATACAGTGGGCGGCCAGCGACTCCGGGTCGCTGCGCGCCAGATAACGCGCCGGAATGATGACGTCCGTGTCCACATTGTCCCCATATACAAAGATACCCACGCCAAAAACGCCCCCTCTCCGCCGGAAAACCCGGTCGGATCTTTGTTTTTTGTTGCCGCTTCGCGGCAGCAAGGTGCTGCCCGCGTCACGGCGCGGCGATGTGACCCGCCACGGCGGAGGCGGCGGCCACGGAGGGGCCGGCCAGGTAGATCTCCGACGTCACATGCCCCATGCGCCCGACGAAATTTCGATTCGTCGTAGAGACACACACCTCCCCCTCGTCGAGGATCCCCATATGTCCGCCGAGGCAGGGCCCGCAGGTGGGCGTGGACACAGCGGCGCCCGCTTCCACAAACACCTCCAGCAGGCCCTCCCGCAGCGACCGCAGGTAGACCTCCTGGGAGGCCGGGATCACGAGGCAGCGCACACCGTCACACACGCGGCGGCCCCGCAGGATCTCCGCGGCCGCGCGCATGTCCTCCAGCCGCCCATTGGTGCAGGACCCGATGACCACCTGCGAGACGGACACATGGGAGAGTTCCGACGCCGGACGCACACGCGACGGCAGATGGGGGCAGGCCACCAGCGGCGTGAGCGCGCCCAAGTCGATGGTGACCGTCCGCTCGTAAACGGCGTCTTCGTCGGCGGTGTAGGCCGTCCAGCGCCGCGCGGCGCGCCCCGCCAGATAGGCCCGGGTCGTGTCGTCCACGGGGAAGAGACCGTTTTTGGCCCCGCATTCGATCGCCATGTTCGCAACCGTGAAACGGTCGTCCATCGACAGAGATGCGACACCCGGCCCTCCGAACTCCAGGGACAGATAACGTGCGCCGTCCACTCCCAGCAGCCCGATGAGATACAGGACGACATCTTTGCCGCACAGCGGCCGCACGAGCG
The DNA here is from genome assembly GCA_031258665.1 of Oscillospiraceae bacterium. Taxonomy (GTDB): domain Bacteria; phylum Bacillota; class Clostridia; order Oscillospirales; family UBA929; genus JAIRTA01. Next base: position 10,400 of record JAIRML010000095.1, read on the forward strand.
CCCCCGCGAGCTCGATCCGGATCGCGGCGGGCACCTTAAACCAGGCCCGCCCCGTCGCCATACCGGCTGCCATGTCGGTGCTGCCCACGCCGGTGGAAAACGCGCCCAGCGCGCCGTAAGTGCAGGTGTGGGAGTCCGCGCCAATGATCACCTCGCCGGGCGCCGCCAGCCCCTTTTCCGGCAACAGTGTGTGTTCGACACCCATGGCCCCCACATCATAAAAATGTTCGATCGCGTGCCGTCTGGCAAACGCACGCACGGCGCTGCACTGACGGGCGGCGGCGATGTCCTTGTTGGGCGTAAAATGGTCCAGCACCAGGGCAATCTTGCCTCGGTCGAAGACGCTGTCACACCCGGCCCGCGCCATCTCCCGGATGGCGACCGGCGCCGTAATGTCGTTGCCGAGCACCAGATCGACGGGCATCGTGAGCAGCTCACCCGCCGTCACCGCGCCCCGGCCCGCATGGGCCGCCAATATCTTCTGCGTCGCCGTCATACCCACAGTCTCACCCTCCTGTCCGCCTCAACCCATGATATGGCAGTGGTACTCCATCGAATCCGCCAGAGCCTCACAAAACACCCCTGTGTTTTACAAAAAAATCACGTTCCTATGTCTCTTGGTGACAGTGGTACTCCATCGAATCCGCCAGAGCCCCACAAAACACCTCTGTGTTTTACAAAAAAATCACGTTCCTATGTCTCTTGATGGCAGTGGTACTCCATCGAATCCGCCAGAGCCTCGAAGCTGGCGCGGATGATGTCTTGGGAGACACCCACTGTTGTCCAGACCTCCCGGCCGTCGGTTGAAGTGATAAGCACCCGCACCCGCGCGCCCGTGGCCTCGGCGGCATCTAACACACGCACCTTGTAGTCGATCAGCCGGACACCCGCCACCTGTGGATAAAACACCTCCAGCGCGCGGCGCAGCGCGCGGTCGAGCGCGTGCACCGGACCATTCCCCTCGGCCGCCGAAATCTCCTCCCGCTCCCCCACCCGAATCTTGATGACCGCGGTGGCGGAAAGATGCGGGCGGTGTTCGCCGATGATCTTGAAGTGGAGCAGCTCAAAGCACGGCCGGTACGTACCGGTCAACCGGCGCAGCACGAGGTCGAAGCTGGCCTCCGCCGCCTCGTACTGGTAGCCCTCATGCTCCTTCTCCTTGAGCCGCCGCAGCGCGGCCAGCAGCGTCGGGCTGTCCCGGGTCACCGAAGAATCGTAGGCTTGCAGACGCGGCAGCAACGCCGCCCGCCCGGCCATCTCCGACGTCAGCATCCGGCGGCGGTTGCCCACCAGCGCCGGGTCGATGTGCTCAAACGTGGCCGGCAGCTTGGCCACGCCGTCGAGGTGCATCCCGGCTTTGTGCGCAAACGCGCCGGCGCCCACATAGGGCGCGCCGTCCGGGATGATCACATTCGCCACCTCGGCGACCTGGCGGGCGGCGTGCGTGAGCCGGGCCAGCTCCGGGAGACAGCGGTACCCCCCTTTGCCCTGCAAATTGGCGATCAGGCAGGCCAGCGACACATTGCCGCACCGCTCGCCGATGCCGTTGATCGTGCCCTGCACATGCCTGGCCCCCGCCTGGACAGCCATCAGAGACGAGGCAACCGCCATACCG
>JAIRML010000112.1 GCA_031258665.1 Oscillospiraceae bacterium
AAGCGTGCGGCGCCAGCTTCGCCGAAAATGAAACTTCAAAACAGCGACAGCGGCGGGGGAGGACCCCGCCGCTGTTTTGTGCGCCACCGGGTCAGCCGGCGTGAAAGCCGGTCACATAGCAGCCGTATTTGTGTAAAAAGTCCCGACGGGTCTCGTCGGCGGAGAGGTGGTCCGGGTCACTTGCCCGCAGAGAGGCGCGGTCCTCCAGCAGAGACAGCAGCTTGGCGGAGCAGTCGCAGTCGTAGAGGCGGGCGTCGCGAAGCACCTCCAGGCTGTGGACGGTATAGGGCGGGATGTGCACAATGGTGTCCGGGCCCGCCACGAAGCTTTCCTCCAAGACCGTAAACCGGATCTCGCCGGCTTCGACGTAATAGAGCTCCCAGTCGCCGTAGGGGATGTCCCAGTGGATGCGCACGCCCCGCCGCAGCGCCGCGTGCCAGATCTCCTTGACCTGCCCGCACTCCCAGCGGCCGACCTTTTGCCGGAGCTCGACGCCGTCAAAGGAGAAGGAGGAGAACGCAAACGACGGCGTGCGAATTTCGGGCAGGTCCTCTTTAGAGACATCCGTGACGACCGGGGGGAGCCGTTCGATGTTTTTGGCGCCGCCCAGGTAGCGGCGGCGGAAGGCCGGCTCGTAGTACAGCCCTGGGTAACGGCTCTTGATGAGATTCTTGTTGAGGGTGCTCTGGGCCATGTTGATGGATTGAAAGAGCTCGCGCCAGACCGTGCCCTCCTCCAGGAAGACAAAGCCGTGGGGCACGCCCGGCATCAGGTGGAGCATGTCCCCCGCCGAGGCGACGCAGCGCTTGCCGCGGACGGTCACCTCCACAGAGCCTTTGACAATAAAGAAGGTTTCGTAACCCCGCTCGTGCTCGTGGTAGGGGGTGTTGTCCCCGCGATGGTAGATCGTGTCGCTCATCTCGTTCTTCTCGTGCGGCCCCACGGGCAGCGTGAACTGACGGACACATTCGGTGCCGTCGTCCAGCTCAAACAACCAGTCCCGCTTGTCGTAGGCGCGGATCAAATATTTGTGTTCCATCGGCCTCACCATGACCAGTCGCGGACATTGTAATCGAGGGTGGCGTGCGCCTCGACGTTTTTCAGGTCTTTGTGTGCCGCCAGGCCGCGGATGGCCGCGTACAGCGGGGCGACGACGGCCTCCTCGTCCATGATCCGCACGATGTCGTGGCAGGCCTGCAGGCGGGCGGCCTCGTCGGTGCTGTAGCGGTTTGTGTCAAAAGCCTCGTTCAGCGCCGGGATATCCACGCCGCAGAAATTCTGCCCCTCGCCCCCGCGGTAGAGCGGGTAGAGATCGTCGAAGTCCATGATGCCCAGCGTGGAGGAGATCAAGTTGATCTCAAAGTTGGCGGCGCGCCAGACGTCGCTGGACCAGGCGGAGCTCTCCAACTTTTCTACCCGCACGCGGATCCCGACCTCGCCGAGCTGCGCCTGAATGACCTCGACGGGTTTGTAGTAGCGCTCGGTCTCGCGGGTTTGGAAAAGCAGGTCGAGACCGTCCGCGTACCCGGCCTCGGCCAGCAGGCGCCGGGCAAGTTCCGGGTCGTACTGGCGCCCGACATAGTCGGGGTCGCTGCCGGGCAGAAAGTTTGGATACATGGAGTTGATGGTCTCCCCGGCGCCCTCCATCGCGCCGAGCAGCACGGCCTCCCGGTCGATGGCGTGGACCACGGCCTCGCGCAGCCGTTTGTCCGCGAAGATGCCGTTAAAGTTGAAAAAGACCCAGGTGGTGGTCGCGGAGCCGATCTCGCTGTACTGGAGATTCGGGTGGGCCCGTAGATTTTTGACGTCGGTCTGCAGCGGGGTGGAGAGCACGTCGATCTCGCCCTTCTCCAGCGCCAGGGCCGCGATGCTGCTGTCGGTGTAGATCTTGAAGGTCAGACGCCGGATGGTCGCCGGGCCGCCGAAGTAATCCGGAAAGGCTTCGAGCTGGATCTTGTCGCCGGTTTTCCACTCGACAAACCGGTAGGCGCCGGTGCCGACGGGGTTGCGCAGAAAATAATCCGGGTCGGCCTCGTGGACACTCTGCGGGAATACCACCATGTACTCGGTGGAGACGCATTCCAAACCGGGGCCGTAGCGGTCCTTAAAGAAGAGCACCACATGGCTGTCGTCCTCCTTCTCCATGCGGTCCATTGCGGAGGTGGAGCAGTCGGCGTACCCCGCCTGGATGACGGTGTTGTAAGAGTACACCACGTCGTCGGCGGTCATCGTTTCGCCGTTGTGGAAGAGAATGTCGTCGCGGAGCGTGAAGCGGATGTCCTTGCCGTCGTTGATGTATTCCCAGGACTCAGCCAGGGAGGGCGCGTAGGAGCCGTCCGCCCGGCGGACAATCAGTGTGTCGAAGATCTGCCGGGAGACGAAGCTCACAACGGTGTTGGCCGCAAAGCCGGCGCAGAGCAGATCGGGGTCGGCCTCAAGGGAGACGGTGATGCCGTCCCGGGCGCCGCCAATGTCAGACGCGGGGGTGTCGGTGGGGCTGCAGGCGCACAGGAGCAGCATCGGTGCGAGCAGCAATGTCCACAGTCTGCGGGGATGTTTCATAAAGTTTCTCCTCCAGATATCATCAAAATGTGTGCGGTTCAGGCGCCGGAAGCGCGTCTGGCGATGGCCGGGCCGGGCGGGGGCGTGTCCGGGAGACAGGCGACAAAGTGGCCGTCTCCCCGTTGTGTCAGGGGGATGTCCCGTTCCAGACACGCCGCGCGCGCGTACCGGCAGCGGGCGTGGAAACGGCAGCCGGGCGGCAGGTCGATGGGACTGCTCACCTCGCCGGGGAGGACCTCCATCGCCTGCCCGCGCCGGGAGAGGTCGGGGACGGGGATGGCCCCGAGCAGTGCGCGGGTGTAGGGGTGCAGGGGGCGCCTGAACAGCTCGCCGGCGCCCGCCATCTCGACACAGGTCCCGAGGTACATCACGGCGATCTCGCTGGAGATGTGTTTGACCACGCTGAGGTCGTGCGTAATGAAGAGATAGGTGAGCCCAAACTGACCCTGCAGGTCCATCAGCAGGTTGAGGATCTGGGCCTGGATGGAGACATCCAGCGCCGAGACCGGTTCGTCGCAGACGAGGAACCGGGGGTTTAACACCAGGGCCCGCGCGACGCCAATGCGCTGCCGACGTCCGCCGTCCAGTTCGTGCGGATAGCTGTTGACCAACCGGTCCGCCAGCCCCACAAGGTCCATCATGCGAAAAATTTCCGCCCGCAAATCGCTCCGGCTTCGGCAGATCCGGTTTACGAGCAGGGGTTCCGCGATGATCTCGCCGACGGTCAGGCGCGGGTTGAGAGAGGCGTATGGGTCCTGAAAGATGATCTGCGCCTGGCGGCGAAAGCGGTTCAGCGCCCGAGGCCCCATCGCGAGGACATCCTCGCCGTCGAAGAGGATTTCGCCGCCTGTGGCCGGCAGCAGGCGCAGCATCAGGCGGCCCAGTGTGGATTTGCCGCAGCCGGACTCGCCCACCACGCCCAGCGTGGTCCCCGCGCGCAAGGAGAGGGTGACGCCGTCCACGGCGCGGAGCGGACCGGCGGGGGTGTGAAATACCTTGCTCAGATTGCGGGTCTCCAGCAAAACGCTCATGCGGATACGCCCCCTTCGGCCCGCAGGTGGCACCGGACGCGGTGCGTCCCCCGCGCGGTGTCGGGCGGCGGCGTCTGCCGGCAGCGTGCCAGGCAATGGGGGCAGCGGGGGTGAAATTTGCAGCCTTCCGGCAGCCGGGCGGGGTCCGGCATGAGCCCCTCGATGGGGCGCAGGCGCGCGGCGTCCGAGGCCAGGTGGGGGAGCGAGCCGAACAGCCCGTCGGTGTAGGGGTGGTGCGGCGCGCCGCCGAACACGTCAAAGACAGTGCCGCTCTCCACAATCTCCCCGGCGTACATCACCGCCACATGGTCACAGGTCTGGGCGACGACGCCCAGGTCATGGGTGATCATCAGCAGGGCGGTGCCCAGCTGTTCCCGGAGGCGCCGCATCATGGTCAGCACCTGTGCCTGGATCGTGACGTCCAGGGCGGTCGTCGGCTCGTCGGCGATGAGGAGCTCCGGTTCGCAGGCCAATGAGATGGCGATGACCACGCGCTGCTTCATCCCGCCCGAGAACTGGTGCGGGTATTCGTGTTTGCGGCCGGGCGGAATGCCCACCATCTCAAACATCTCGTCCACGCGGGCGGATGTCTGGGCGCGGCCTTTGGAGGTGTGCAGTGTCAGGATCTCCGCCACCTGTTCTCCCACCGTCATGACGGGGTTGAGGCTGGTCATCGGGTCTTGGAAGATCATAGCAATCCTGTTGCCCCGGTAGCCGAGCATCTCGGACGGCCGCTTGGCGAGCAGGTCGGTCCCGTCGAAGAGGATGCGGCCGCCTGTCACCTGCCCGGTGCCGGCGGGCAGCAGGCGGAGGATGCTGAGCGCGGTCGTCGTCTTGCCCGCGCCGGTTTCGCCCACGAGGCCCAGGGTCTGCCCGCGCCGCAGACTGAGGGTGACGCCGTTCACCGCGTGGACAACGGTCTCGTCCGTCCGGTAGCGGACACACAGGTCCTCAATGTGCAGCAGTTCG
>JAIRML010000116.1 GCA_031258665.1 Oscillospiraceae bacterium
ATCTTGTGTACAAGGGTCTCGATCTTCCGCACCAGCGAATCCTCATCTGGGTAGACAAAGCGAAACCCGGAGGCGCCGCTTTCCGCCGCCGCCAGCACCCGCGCCGCCAACGCCTCGCCGCCGGCGCCGCCGCGCGCCCACACGTCGGCCGGCGCCACCGGAAAACCGCGGCCCTCACACGCCGCCCGCAGCCACTCGATCTCCCCATCCGTGTCCGCCGGGAAGCGGTTGAGCGCCACCACAGCAGGCAGCCCGTACCGGCCCGTCACATTTTCCATATGGGCCAGCAGGTTGGGCAGCCCCCGCTCCAGCGCCGCCGTGTCCGGCCGGTCGTAAGCCCCCCGGGCCACGCCGCCGTGGTGCTTGAGTGCGCGCAACGTCGCCACCACCACGCAGGCCGACGGGGTAAGTCCGGCCTGCCGGCATTTGATGTCGATGAATTTTTCCGCGCCGAGGTCGGCGCCGAAACCCGCCTCCGTGACCACCACATCGCCCAGCCCCAGCGCCAACCGCGTGGCGATGACGCTGTTGCAGCCGTGGGCGATGTTCGCAAACGGCCCGCCATGCACAAGCACCGGCGTGTGCGCCAGTGTCTGCACCAGGTTGGGTTTCACCGCGTCGGCCAGCAGGGCGGCCAGAGCCCCCTCGGCCCTCATGTCGCCGCAGGTGACCAGTTTGCCTTCGTAAGAACGCCCCACAACCAGCCGGCGCAGACGCGCCTTGAGGTCGGACAGATCACCGGCGAGACACAGCGTGGCCATCACCTCACTGGCCGCCGTGATGTCAAACCCGTCCTCGCGGGGCACGCCGTTGGCCGGGCCGCGCAACCCGACAACCACATGGCGTAACGCCCTGTCGTTGACATCCTGACAGCGCCGCCAGGTGACACGCCTCGGGTCCAGCCCCAGGGCATTGCCCTGCTGGAGGTGGTTGTCAACGAGCGCCGCCAGCAGGTTGTTGGCCGCCGTGACGGCGTGGATGTCTCCGGTGAAGTGAAGATTCAGCGCCTCCATCGGGACCACCTGCGCGTATCCGCCGCCGGCCGCCCCGCCCTTGACGCCGAACACCGGGCCGAGCGAGGGTTCGCGCAGCGCCAGCACCACACGCTTTCCCAACCGGGCCAACGCGTCAGCCAGCCCCACACTGACGGTCGTCTTGCCCTCCCCCGCCGCCGTGGGAGAGATGGCGGTGACCAAAATCAGTTTTGCGTCCGGCCGTACCGGGCGCGAGGCAAGCAGAGACAGTCTCAGTTTGGCCTTGTCCCAGCCCCAGGGCTCCCACTCGCTCGGGGCGAGCCCCAGCGACATGGCGATGTCGGCGATCGGCCGCTTCTCGGCGGCCTGGGCAATCTCAATGTCTGTCTTATATCCCATGCTTTTGCCCTGTCCTTTTTCAAAATCAGGCGGCGCCGTTCAAAGCCGCCGTTATTTTGCGGTTTCACTGGGGAAATACCGCCGCCGGGCGGCCATCAGGGTGTTGCGCAGCAGCATGACGCGCGTCATGGGGCCCACGCCGCCGGGCACCGGCGTGATGTGGGACGCTTTGGCCGCCGCCTCGTCGAAGCACACATCGCCGACAAGCCGGCCGTCCGGGCTCCGGTTCATCGCCACATCGATGACGACGGCCCCCTCCTTCACCATGTCGCCGGTGATGAGTCCGGCCTTGCCGACGGCGGCCACCAAGATGTCGGCCTGCCGCGTGACGGCGGGCAAATCCCTGGTGCGGGAGTGGCAGAGCGTCACAGTCCCGTGGCGGTGCAGCAGGAGCATGGCCTGGGGTTTCCCAACGATGTTTGAGCGCCCGACCACCACGCAGGACCGGCCCCGCACCTCAATGTCATAGGCGTCGAGTAGCGCCATGACGCCCGCCGGCGTGCAGGGCACAAAGTCGAAGTCGCCGATCATGATGCGCCCCACATTATAGGGGTGGAAGGCGTCCACGTCCTTGGCCGGGTCAATGGCCAGCAGCACCGCTTTCTCGTCCAGATGCGCCGGCAGCGGAAGCTGTACCAAAATGCCGTGAATGTCCGCGCGCCGGTTCAGCGTTTGGATGAGCGCCCACAACTCCTCCTGCGCGCAGTCGTCCGGCAGCGCGTATTCCTCCGACAAAAGGCCGCAGTGGGCGCAGTCTTTTTTTTTGTTGTCCACATAGACCCGGGACGCGGGGTCGTCCCCCACCACGATGACCGCAAGCCCCGGTGTGACCCCTCGCGCGGCCAGCGCGCGCACCTCCCGCGCGATCTCCGCCTTGTGCCGGGCGGCCACAGCCCTTCCGTCGATCAGTGTCACAGTGTCCCCCCCTCCGGCGCCGCTTCCCTCTCTTCGGTTTTCTCAGCGGTCTCCTCCGGGCCCCCGTCGGCGCCCTCATCCATGGCCTCATCCATGGCCTCATCGGCATCGTCCGACGGGGCCGCGGCGGCATCCGGGCCCTCCGCCGCGCCCAGGGGCGCCAGTGCGGCCGGATCATGCGTGCGGAACCGCCAGTTGTAGACGAGCAGCGCCACGGCCGCCGCGCAGGAAACAAACCCCAGCACCTGCGAGATGCGCAGGGAGGTGTTGAAGAGATACAGGCTGTCTGTCCGCAGCCCCTCGATCAATCCGCGGCCCAGACCGTACCAGGCCACATACATGAGAAAGACTTGTCCGGTAAACTTCCGCCTCGTCAGCACCCTATGTAACAAAAGGAACCCCAGCAGCGTCCACAGGGATTCGTACAAAAATGTCGGGTGCACCGTGACCCGGCTGTTGATGACCTCATCGCCGATGTATCTCACAAACACTTCCATTCTCCAGGGCAAATTTGTCTGCGTGCCGTGCGCCTCGCGGTTGATGAAGTTGCCCCAGCGCCCAATGCACTGGCCGATGAGAAGGCCGAGAGCCGCCACATCCATCATGGCGGAAAACCGCAGTTTTTTGACGCGGCAGAAGATATACGCCGTCAGCACCGCGCCGATGATCGCGCCGTAAATGGCGATGCCGCCCTTCCAGATCTCGTAGACCTTCTGCGGATAAGGGTTTGTGGTCGGGTCGTACGTGAACTCCCGGAGGTTAAATATGACATAGTAGATGCGCGAAAAGACGATGGCCACCGGCACGGCAAACAGCAGCGCGTCGATGAAATCGTCCTGCCGTATCCCCACGCGGGGAGCGCGGCGCACCGTGTAGTAAGCCGCCAACAGGAAGCTCACCGCAATGATGATGCCGTACCAATAGATGCCGCGGCCAAACACCGTGAACGCAACGGGGCTCGGGTCGAACTGAAGCCCCAACCCGGGAAAACCAATGGGGTTGTCTGTCATAGCGTTCTCCTCCTTCTCTTTTCAACGATTCCGCGCGCCGCGCCGGGGCTTTCGGGCCGCTCACACACCGCGCTCCGCCCCCGGCGTGACAACGGACAGCGCGACGCGCGGCGGGACAAACGCCTCGCACAAAAACGCGCGCGCCGCCTCCGGCGTCAGCGCGTCAAACAGGGACAGCGCGTCGAAATACCGCGCGTGCGCAAAGTAGGCATCCGCCTGCAAACGGCACAGCGTCTCCGGCACATCCATCTGACGCAACCGGGCGCCCAGCGCCGCGCGTTTCAATCTCTCGAACCGCGCCGCATCCATCCCATCCCGCCCGAGCCGCGCCACCTCGTCGAAGAGCGCCGCGCGCACAGCGGCCGGCTCCGGGCTTTCGCCCACGGCGACCAAACACGCGCCCCCGGGCACACGAAAGAGTCCGTAACCGTAGTCGCGGTTGATGAGACCCTTTTCGT
>JAIRML010000131.1 GCA_031258665.1 Oscillospiraceae bacterium
GGAACGGCTGGCCGACCGGCTGGTGGAGAGCGGCATCAGGGCTCACATCGAGGGGCGCATCAAACACATCTACAGCATCTATCGCAAAATGTACAACATGCACAAGTCCCTGTTTGAGATCTACGACCTCTACGCCGTACGGGTGATCGTCGACGAGCTGGCAGACTGCTACAACGTATTGGGTTTTGTCCACGACCTCTACAAGCCCATGCCCGGGCGGTTCAAAGATTATATCTCCACGCCAAAACCGAACATGTACCAGTCTTTGCACACGACGGTCATCGGCCGCGAGGGGCTGCCCTTTGAGGTGCAGATCCGCACTTGGGAGATGCATCACACGGCGGAGTACGGCATTGCCGCGCACTGGAAGTACAAGCAGGGCGTCGAAGGCCAGCTCGGAATGGAGCAGAAACTCGAGTGGGTGCGCCGTCTGCTGGAGGCGCAGCAGGACACCGACGCCGAGGACTTCATCCGCAGCCTGAAGATCGATATGTTTGCCGACGAAGTCTTCGTCTTCACGCCGCGCGGCGACGTCATCAATCTGCCCGCCAAGGCGACGCCGGTCGATTTTGCCTACGCGATCCACTCGGCGGTGGGCAACCGGATGATGGGCGCGAAGGTAAACGGACGGATCGTCAGCATCGACTACAACCTGCAAAACGGCGATATCATTGAGATCCTGACCGGCAACACGCACGGCCCCTCGCGCGACTGGCTCAAACTGGCCAAGACAAACGAGGCGCGCAACAAGATCCGTCAGTGGTTTAAGAAGGAACGCCGCGAGGAAAACATTGCGCAGGGCCGCGAGGAGTTTGACCGGGAACTGAGGCGGGCGGGCATCCCCATGGCCACGCTGGCGGTGGAGGACACCCAAACCGCCATCTTAAAGAGGCTCTCTTTCGGCTCGCTCGAGGAGCTTTACGCCGCCATCGGGTACGGCGGCATCACGGCCATTCGGGCGGTAAACCGGATCAGGGACGAGCTGGTGCGCATCAATCGTCTGCAGATGCAGACCGACAAGGAGACGGTGGAACGCTTTGTGCGGGACATCAAGAAGGCCCGCAAGGCCATCTCCGGCGTCATCGTCGAGGGGATCGACAACTGTCTGATCAAATTTGCCCGCTGCTGCGCGCCGGTGCCCGGCGATGACATCGTCGGGTTCATCACGCGCGGCTACGGCGTGTCGGTACACAAGGCCACCTGTGAAAATGCCGTCAAAGGCCAGACCGCCCCGGACGCGTCGGGCCGCTGGGTACACGTGACATGGTCGGAGGAGATCAAAGACCTGTACCAGGCCGGGCTGCATGTCACCGCGCGGGACAGGGACGGCCTTTTCCTCGACATTGCCACGGCGCTCAGCAACCTCAAAGTGTCGGCGCGCCAGATCAGCGGCCGCAGCCAGAGCGACGACCTGGCCGCCGTCCAGCTCACGGTGGAGGTGCGCGACAACGAACAGCTCCTAAACGTCATCACCCGATTGGGCCGCGTGGAGGGCGTCATCGAGGTGGCCCGGAGCGCGATCCAGTGACAGTCGAGAGGTGTTTGGGCGGATTATTTTTGGAAGCTTAAGGGAGAGATTTGGATGCAGGTCGCGACATTGATTGCCGGCCATTTTTCGGAAAATTGTTACATTGTGTGGGATGAGGCGCCCGGCCCGGCGGTGGTCATCGATCCGGGCGGGCGGCCGGAGCAGATTTTGGAGATGCTGCGGCAAAAGGAACTGACCCTCTCGCTGATCCTCATCACACACGCGCATTTTGATCATTTTTTGGGCGCGCCCGCCCTGCAGCGGGCCACAGGTGCGCCCGTGTATGTGCATCGGCTGGACAGGGACGGCATCGTGGCGCCCGGCCGGCATTACGGCCTGCCGCCCTCGTACCGGCCGCCCGAGGATGTGCGGGCCGTGGAGGACGGCGCGCAGCTGACGGCCGGGTCCATGACATTTATTTACCGCCACACGCCGGGGCACGCGCGCGGCGCCTGCATGATCGTGTGCGGCGACGCGATCTTTTCCGGCGACACACTGTTTGCCGGGGACGTGGGCCGGGTGGACCTGCTGGGCGGCGACGCGGAGGCCATGCGGCAATCTCTGGCGCAGATCGCCTCATGGCCGGGCGACGCCACCGTGTATCCCGGCCACGAGGAGGCCACAACGCTCGCCCGAGAGAAGGCGGAAAATCCTTATCTGCAGCCGCCCTTTCGCCTGTGAACCTCTATCTCAGCGGCCATGAGGAGCGCTATGCCGTCGAACAGTGCCTGCTGGCGTTTTTTCCGGATGAGCGCCCCGTGTTCTGCCCGGGCCCGATGGCGCCGGGCGCGGAGGGGGTCGGGTCCCGCCTCCTGCGCGGGTCGGCGCGGGTCACCGCCGTCACTGTGATTTGCCTGAACGGGCGGGTCTCGCGCGGGGCGGCGTATGCGCCGGCCAAGGCGTCGGACGACGTGGAGAGGGCGCGCGCGCGGCGCGGCGCGTTGAAACTCTCTTTCTACCGCGCCGCCTGTTTGGCCACGGGCCGCCGACCGCCCTGGGGCGCGCTGACCGGCATCCGGCCGGCCGGCGTCGCGCTGCGGGCGCTGCGCGCGGGCGGCACGCGGGCGCAGGCGGACCGGCTGCTGCGCTTCCGCCACCAGGTGTTTCCGCGGCAGCGTTTTTTGTGCCTGGAGGCGGCGGAAACGGCCCGGGCCATCGAAGTCTCTTTGGCCCCGCGTGATATCTCACTCTATGTCGGCATTCCCTTTTGCCCCACCCGTTGTGCCTATTGCACCTTTGTCAGCCACTCCGTTGAGAAAGCTGGCGCGTTGCTGCCGGCATTTGTCCGTGCGCTCTGCCGGGAGATCGAGATTGTGGGCGCGCTCTGCCGGTCCCTCTCGTTGCGCCCGGTCACGCTCTACATCGGCGGCGGGACGCCGACCACGCTCTCCGCCGCGCAGCTGCGCGAAGTGACGGGCGCCTTGGCCGCGCATTTTGACTTGGCCGCCCTGCGGGAGTATTCGGTGGAGGCCGGCCGGCCCGACACCGTCGACGCGAAAAAACTGGCCGTGCTCAGCGCCCGCGGCGTCACACGCGTGAGCGTCAACCCGCAGTCGATGCGAGACGATGTGCTCGCGACCGTCGGGCGGCCCCACACGGCCGCGGATGCGCGCGCGGCGTATACGTTGGTCCGTCGCGCCGGGTTTCCGGTGGTCAACATGGATCTCATCGCCGGGCTGCCGGGCGACACGCCGGCGGGTTTTGCCGCGTCGTTGGCCGAGGTGATGGCCCTGCACCCAGAAAACATCACCCTCCACACGCTGGCCCGCAAGCGGGGCGCGCGCCTCACGCGTGAGAACCGACCGGCCCCCGGCCCGGACGATGTGGAGGCCATGCTGGCGGGCGCGTACGACCGCCTTGCCGGGGCTCGCTATCGCGCCTACTACCTGTACCGGCAAAAATACATGGCCGGCCAGTTCGAAAATACAGGCTGGGCGCGGCCGGGCGCCGTCGGACTCTACAATGTCTGCATGATGGAGGAGCTGCACACGGTGATCGCCTTGGGCGGAGGCGGCGTGACCAAACTGGTGGACCTCGCGCGCGGCCGCGTCGAGCGGGTCTTCAATCCGAAGTACCCTTACGAATATCTCTCGGATTTCGAGCGCATGTGCGAGAACAAGGCGCGTATCCGCCGATTTTATGAAACTTGCGCAGAAACCCGGTGATGCCGAGGTCAATTGGCCCAATTGGCCCGATGTGCCCCAACAATTTACAAAATCACTTTCCTTAGGCCCGGACCGTGTGTTATGATAAAGGCATGGGGCGCGGCGCGCGTCTCGTGCCGCCGGGGGCGGGGGTTGTTGTAAGATATGGTTCAAAGGAGGATATGCCGGGATGGAGACCGTCAGGGAGATCATGCAGAATCTCTCCCGCTACGTCGCCCTGGTCTCGATCTGGGACGGGGTGGATATCCTCGTCATGACCGTCGTCGTCTATAAATTGATTGAGCTTTTGCGAAAAAGCAACAGCGTGCGCGTCCTGAGGGGCATCGCACTGCTGCTGGCCGTCAGTTGGGTGGTGGAACTCAGTGAGCTCCACACGGTCAGCTTTGTGCTGGCCAACACGATGCAGATCGGCCTGCTCGCCCTTGTCATTGTCTTTCAGCCGGAACTGCGGCGTATGCTGGAGCAGATGGGCTCCGGCAAGTTGACGGGTCTGCTCGGACGGGAGAGCCGGAGCCACCTGGAGGGCGTGATCATGCAGACGGTCGGCGCCTGCGGCACGCTCTCATGGCGGCGAGAGGGCGCCTTGATCGTCTTCGAACGGGGGACGCTGCTCGACGATGTGGTGAAGACGGGTACGCTGCTGAACGCGGAAGTGACCGCCGAACTGCTAAAAAATATTTTCTTTCCCAAGGCGCCGCTGCACGACGGAGCCGTCATTGTCCGCGGGGGCCGATTGGCCGCCGCGGGGTGTATGTTGCCGCTTTCCGGCAACCAGAACCTGAGCCGCGACCTGGGGATGCGGCACCGCGCCGGCGTCGGCATGAGCGAAAATTCCGACGCGCTGGTCGTGGTCGTGTCGGAGGAGTCAGGTTCTATCTCGGTGGCGGACGGCGGCATGCTGAAGCGCCATCTGGACCCGGAGACGCTGGGGCTTCTCCTAAAACAGGAGTTGATGCCGAGCGGGGAGGAGGCCCCGGCTCGCGGCGTGTCCGGCCTGTGGCGGCGGCTGACGCGGAAAAACAGTTGAAGCGGCGCCTGCGGCGCGGGAAAGGATCGTCAAGATGATCGAGTGGTTGAAAAAACACAATATATTGTTTTGGGGGCTCTCCCTGCTTGTGGCGGTCATCCTCTGGCTGTACGTCCAGGTCAGCCTGGACCCGGAGGCCACGCTGACGCTGGACAACATCCTGATCACCCCGGTGGGGGAGGAGACGCTGCTGACCAACCGAAACTTGCGGATCATGAGCGGGCTCGATACCACGGTGTCGCTGCGCCTGCGCGGACGGCGCGTCGACCTCGCGCAGTGCAACGAACAAAACGTGCAGGTGGTCGTCAATCTCGCCGACATTCAGGGGTCCAGCCCACACCATCTGAGATACGAAATTCGCCTGCCGGCGGCGGTGACCGGACCCACCCGCGACTGGAGCTCTCCCACCTATGTCACGCTGACAAGCGATACGATCATCTCCCGCATGCTTGACATTGAGGTGCGCATGGAGAACATGAGCGTGGCGGGCCACTACAACCTGGAACGCGTACAGCCGGAACCGGCCCAGATCCGGGTGACCGGCCCGTCCAAACTGGTCGACGCGATTGCCCGCGCGCAGGTGACGCCCAGCGCGCAGGAGATCGACCGCGCGACGACGCTGAAGCTGCCGGTCGAACTGATCGGCCTGGATGGCAGCACGGCCGTGTCCGACATGCTGGAGACGGAGACCCGCGAGGTCTCCGTGATCCTTGATGTCTCCATGACGAAAGATGTGCCGCTAGAGGTCGACGTCATTGAGGGCGGCGGCGCGCTCCGGCGCCACGCCGAGATCGAGGTGTCCCCGGCAACGATCCGCCTCACGGGCGACCCGGGTGTTTTAGAGAACACAAACCGAATCGTGCTCGGCACGATCGATTTCTCGAAGACGCCCAACGGCCTCACACGCAGCACAATGCCCATCAAACCACCGAACGAGACGACGGCGGTGGACGGAAACACAGACGCCACGGTCACGGTGAACATCACGGGCCTCACGGTCAAACGGATCGACACGGAGAACATCTCCACCGTGGGCGGTCAGCCACCCACCGATTACGAGGTGAATATTGTCACGCAGAGCATCCCGGCGATGGTGCGCGGCCCCCTCTCGTCCGTCGAACTGGTGAGTGCCCACAACATCCGCGTTGTGGCCGACTTGACGGACTGGGATCTGATCGTCGGCCAGCAGACCGTGGCGGCGCAGGTGTCCATCGACGGCGTCGCCGACGTGGGTGTGCTGGGAGATTACAAAATCGTCATCGACGTGGTGAAGCGGGAGTAAAATGACAGACAACAGGCAACAGCCGGGTTTGCGGCGGCCCGTGTGCGAGGGGAGACAGATATGCAGCAGCAGGCGGTAATCAAACGGGTGCTGAACACGCGTACGGCCCTTGTAGAAGTGCGCCGCCTCTCGGCCTGCGGGCACGACTGCGCCGCCTGCGGCGGTCTGTGCGCCGACGGCGCGCGGGTGCTGGTCAAGGCCGCGAACCCCCTGGGAGGGCGCGAGGGCGATGTGGTGACGGTGCGCTCGGAGACGGGGCAGATCTTAAAGTGGGCCGCGCTGGTCTATCTGGCGCCGGTGGGGCTGTTCTTTCTGGGGTATGTTTTGGGCGCTCTGTTCGCCGGTGTCTCGCCGGCGATGACCGGCCTTGCCGGCTTTGTATGCGGTTTCGTCTGCATCTGGCTGGGCGGTCGGCGGTTGGGGCGGCGCGGCGGCGTGGCGGCGCGGATCGTCGCCGTGGAGGGCACGCGATAGATGTTTGGCTATGTCCGTCCGCTGCGCTGCGCGCTGCGCGTCCTCGACTGGGAGCGCTTCCGGGCGGCCTATTGCGGGCTCTGTCACACCCTGGCGCGCGAGTACGGCTGGAAGGCGCGTTATCTGCTGGGGTATGATTTCACATTTTTGGCGCTGGCGCTCTCCCTGTACGAGGCCCCGGCGCGCCCCGGGCGGCGGCGCTGCCCGACGCATCCGCTTCGCGCCCGCCCCTGTCTGGCGTCGGGCGAGGCGATGCGCGCCGCCGCCGACCTGACGGTGTTGCTCACATACCACAAGTGGCGGGACACGGTGTACGACGAGTCCGGTTTTGTGGCGTTGGCCGCCCGGATGGGCGGATGGCTGCTCCGCGGCGCGTGCCGCAAAGCCGCCGCGCGGCGGCCGGAGACGGCGGCGGCGGTGGTCCGCGCCTTGCGGGACCTGCGCGCCCTAGAGGAGGCCCGGGCGCCGGCCATTGACCCTCCCGCCGACGCCTTTGCGCGTCTGCTTGCCTCTCTGGGTGACCTCGCGCCGGAAGAGGGCGGCCGCCGCGTGCTGCGGCGTCTGTTGTACCACCTGGGCCGGTGGATC
>JAIRML010000188.1 GCA_031258665.1 Oscillospiraceae bacterium
GCGGGAACGGGCCTTGTCAACACGATAAAAACGCTCAAACACGCGGGGCAGGTCCTCCGTTGGGATGCCCATGCCGGTGTCTTCCACGATGAGCACCACGCGGCCGCTCCGGGCCCGGAGGGAGATGTGCACCAGCCCCCCCGGTTTGTTGTACTTGATAGCGTTTTCCATCAAGTTGAAGACCGCCTGGAAGATGTCGTCCTCGTTGCCCCACACGAGACAGCCCTCGTCCAATTGGAGGTCCACGGCCACCCCGTAATGCTCCGCCAGCGGAGTGAGCCGGCGGGCGACCCGAGAGGCCACCGCCTTCAGGTCGACGACTGTCATGGGGACAAAGGCGTCCGCGTCCAGCCGCGTGAGTGCCAGCAGCTTCTCCGTCATGCGGGCCAGCCGGTCGCTCTCGTCCCCAATGTCGGCCACAAATTCGCGGGTCGTGTCTGTGTCCATGTTCTCCGTCTGGAGGATCGAGTCCGTCAGCAGCCGGATGGAGGCCAGGGGCGTCTTGAGTTCGTGGGAGGCGTCCGACACGAACTGCCGCCGCGCGTTTTCCGTCTTTTGCAGGCGGCCCGTGAGCGCGTTGAACTCGTCCGCGAGAAAGGCCAGTTCGTCGCGGCCGCGCATCCGGACGCGGTGGCTGTACTCCCCCTCGCGCACCAGCCGGATGGCGCGCAACAACGCGCCCACGCGGCGGGCCAGCGCGGACGACATCAGGATGCTCAGGATGATGACGACGGAGGCGATGACCACGGAGATGCTGGCGATGTTGGAACGCAGATCGCGGATCAGCTTCGCCTGGTCGGCGTCGTATTCGTAGAGATATACGGCGCCGAATGGCCCGTTGGGATTCATGATGGGCAGAGCGACCCGGCTCTCAAAGGCCGCGTCCTCGTAACGGCTCACAAAGATATCTTTGCCCGCGAGCGCCAAGAAGATTTCGGGCAGGAGGGCGTACTTGTGCTGCGCATTGTCGGAGGCGGCGTTGTCAAAAATAACCAGTCCGTCGGCGTCCGCCACGACGATCCGCGAGAGGCCCTGGTCGCCAAGCACCTCGATCACCCGGCCTATGTCCTCCGCGTTCAGCGTCTCCAGCGAGGAGAGAGACGAGGCGATGAGGTCGGCGCGGGCGGTGAGGCTGTCCTGCTTAAAACGAAACAGAAAGTCCCGCGACACCATGACAGGGTAGCTGTTCAGCAGCACCAGCATGAGCACGATGATCGCGGTGTAGGACAGGGCGATCTTCAGCTGGTACCGGCCGATGATTCGCCGGTTCGCCGTTTTTTTTGCCATGCCGCGCACCCCCTGTCACCGCCGCGCCGCCGTCACGGCCGGCGGAAAAAATACCCGACGCCCCACTTGGTCAGCAGATATTTCGGTTTGGCGGGGCTTACTTCCAATTTTTCCCTCAGGCGGCGGATGTGGACGTCCACCGTTCGGATGTCGCCGGGGTACTCGTAACCCCAGACAGTGTCCAGCAGGCTCTCGCGGGTGTACACCCGGCCGGGGTTTCTCATCAGAAACTCGACGAGGTCGAACTCTTTGGCGGTGAGCTCCACCGTACGTCCGTCCACGGAAGCGTTGTGGCGGGAGATGTCCAGTGTGATGTTGCCGAGTTGTAAGGTCTCCGCCGGCGGCGCCTGCTGGTTTTGCACGACCACGCGGCGCAGGATGGCCCTGATGCGCGCCTTGAGTTCCATGATGTTGAAGGGCTTGGTGACATAGTCGTCGGCCCCGTACTCAAAGCCGATCAGCTTGTCGGTGTCCTCACTGCGGGCGGTGAGCATGATGATGGGGACAGTGGAAAATTCGCGGATGCGGCGGCAGGCCTCCAGTCCGTCCACCTCCGGCATCATCAGGTCCAGGATGATGAGGTCAAAGGCGCTCTCGCGCGCCAGACGGATCGCGCTCTCGCCGTCGTAGCAGCAGCTCACCTCGTAACCTTCGTGTTCCAAATTGAATTTGAGGCCCTTGACCAAAAGCCTCTCGTCGTCCACCAGCAGCACTTTCACGGGTGTTCCCGATCCTCTCATCATGGTTTTAAATCCAACGTGGCTGCACCCGCAGCCAAGATTCTTGGTACCTTGCTGCCGCTTCGCGGCAGCAAGGTACCAACGTGGGTTGCACCCGCAGCCAAGATTCTTGTTTTTTGCTTCACATGCTCGCCGCGGGTCCGGGTTTGCCCGCCGGTCAGCCCGTGGTGACCAGATCTTTGAGCTGCGCGTACCGCTTTTCGCCGATGCCGGAGACCTCCATGAGCTGCGACGGGTCGGAGAAACCGCCGTGCTCCGTGCGCCAGGCGATGATGCGCGCGGCCAGCACCGGACCTATGCCGGGCAGATCGGTCAGTTCCTCGGCCGTTGCGCGGTTGATGTCGATGGGCCGCCACACAGCCGCCGTGTCGTCCGGCCCCGTGATGATGGCCGGGCCTGCCGGCGTCTCTGGTACCCCCGTCTCCGTCTCCATCTCTACCCCTGTCGTCCCTGTCCCCGCCGTCGTTTCGGGCGGCGGCGCGGCGCTCCCGGGCAGCGGCGCGGCGGAGACGACGGCGGGGAGACTGTCCGGCCGGTCCTGGGGCGCGGCGACGATGGAAAAGGTCCCCGGCCGCGTGCGGCCGGCCAAAAAATACCCGAGACAGAAGACAGCGAACAGCGCGCACAGCGCCAGTGTAATGTGTGTGAGTCTTCTTCGCACGCGGACCGCCTCCTCTCTGCCCGCGGGGTGTCCCCCCGCCGGGCGTCGCCCATCGGTCATACCCGGCGCCTGTGAATTCCCAGCCGCGGGCGGCTTGCATCCCGCACCGCGGTTTGATATAATCATCTGGGTGTCTTCTGCGGGCGCCTCCCGCCGCTTCGCGCCCGGCACGTAAAAATAGTACTTTAGTGCCGCGAAGCGGCAATAAAAACAAGAACTTGGATTGTAGGCTGCGGAGGCAGCCCACGTTGGAACAAATGGTCCACTGTCAATTGCCAAGCTGTTCGGAGGGTTTTGTATGGGGAGACATGAGAAAATAGCGCGGTACGTGCGCGGCCGGCGCGCGTTCTGCATTTGGTTGGCGCTGGCGCTGGCAGCCGCCCTGCCCGTGAGGGCCGCGGCGCAGCCGCCGCCCATTGCCATCACCGCGAACACGGCGCTGCTGGTCGATTCGGACTCCGGGGAGATTCTCTTTGAGAAAAACATCCATGAGCAGGCCTACCCGGCCAGCCTGACCAAGATCATGACAGCGCTGCTTGCGCTGGAGCGCGGAAAACTCGACGACCTCGTCACCGCCTCGGCCTCTGCTTTTGCGGACATGGTGCCGGGCGGCAGCACGCAGAACATACAGGAGGGCGAGGTCATGACGCTGGAGAATTATCTCTACTGCGCCCTGGTTTCCTCCGCCAATGAGGCGTGCAACGTCATCGCCGAATACATCTCCGGCAGTGTCGGGGCCTTTGTCGCGCTGATGAACGAGCGGGCGAAGCAGCTCGGCTGCGAAAACACCCGGTTTGTCAACACGCACGGCCTGCCGGACGAAAACCACTACACGACAGCCTGGGACATCTACCTCATCACCAGGGAGGCCATGAAGTACCCCGAGTTCATGGTCATCTGCAACACGGCGGCCAAATCGATTCCCCCCACCAACAAGTGGGAGAAGGAGCGGGCGCTGTACACGACGAACCACCTGATCTCCAACAACACGGAGAGTCAGTACCTTTACTACCCGGCCAAGGGCATCAAAACAGGGCACACCAACGCGGCGGGGTATTGTCTTGTCTCCAGCGCGGAAAAGAACGGACTGTACTTCATCAGCGTGATCATGGGCGCGCGGGAGGAAGAGGAGACAAAGCGGACACTCAGTTTTGTGGAGACAGCCGCCCTCTTTGAGTGGGGTTTTGCCAATTTCAGCGTCAAACCGCTGCTGAAAACAACGGAACAGATTCGGGAGGTCGTCGTTGAAAAGGGCAAGGAGAAGGACTCTGTTATGCTCGTGCCCCAGAAAAATCTGGAGGCGCTGGTTCCGAACGACCTGGAGGCGTCGGACATCGACCGGAAGATCACCCCGTACTTCGAGGGTGCCGTGACAGCTCCGGTGAGGCGCGACCAGGTGCTCGGCACCATCTCCCTGCGCTATGGGGATAGGGAGTTTGGCACCGTGGCGCTTGTGGCCGCGAGCAATGTAGAGCGGGACGAAGCCCAGCAGGTGGCGGAGGATTTTCGCAATTTCTTCGACCGAGACTGGGTCAAGTACACAATCGCCGGCGTCACGGCGCTGCTTATCCTCTATGTGGCGTTTGTGGTCGTCTACAACGCCCGCCGCCGCCGCGCCC
>JAIRML010000207.1 GCA_031258665.1 Oscillospiraceae bacterium
CCCGCTTTGTGACGGGCACACCCGACAGCGCGACCGCAAAGACCTCCTCCGCGCGGATGTCCCCCGGCGTCGGGACAGTCTCGAAGCTGTGGTCCGACAGCCTACAGCCGCAAGCGGAAAAATGGTCGAGCCGGCGCTTTAGCGCCTCCCTCAGCGTGTCAACCGATGTGACTGACACGCCGGCGGCCCTGCCAAGCGCCTTGACATAGTCCGGATACCCCGCGTCGCACAGCCGGTAGACTCTGTCCGGCCGCCAGGTCGGCAACACCCGAAAAGGGAGCGCCTCCTCGGCCAGCGCCGTGTGCGCCGTGAGCGTCTCCACGGGGTCGTTGGTGGTGCATATGACCTCGACGCGCGACATCGCAATGAAATCCCGGCAGCGCAGGCCGTTGGGACCCAGGCGCCGGTTGGCTTGCGCCCAGATATGCGGCGCCGACTCCGCGCTGACGATATCGTCCACATCGAAATAGCGTTTCAGTTCCAAATGGCTCCAGTGGTACAGCGGGTTGCCAATGGCATAAGGCAACACACCGGCAAAAGCCAAAAAGCGTTCATACGCCGCGCCTTTGCCGGTACACAGGGCCTCCGGCACACCACCGGAGCGCATCGCGCGCCACTTGTAGTGGTCGCCGTCGAGCCACAGCTCCGTCAGGTTCTCATAGGACCGGTTCGCCACAATGTCCGCCGCATCCACATGGCAGTGGTAGTCGATGATGGGCCTCTCCGCCGCATGCGCGTGATAGAGCGCGCGGGCGGTCTCTGTGGTGAGAAGAAAATCGTCATGGATGAAAGACATGTACATCTCCCTCCCCGGCGCCGGCGCCGACAGAAGCGATGCCTTGTCTTCTGTTGCGCGGGCCGGATCATTTGAAATACGTGGGATATTTCTGCCGGATCGGCGCCTCGTCGATCTTATAGCGCGACAGGTGCTTTTCCATGTGGAACCTCGCGGCCGCCTTGTCCTTTTCTTTGATGGCCGTGAGAATAGACTGGTGGTCCGACACGATCTTGATGTCTTTGATTGTGTGAAGACTCATCTTGCGCACGCGGTCAAAGTGCACGGCCATAGACTCCAAAAAATAATACGTCTGCGCCTTGTGGGCGATCAGAAAGATCCCTTTGTGGAACATATCGTCCAGTTCCAGCAATTTGTCGGCGCTGTTGCTGGCGAGACAAAATTTTTGCCTCGCCAGATTCTCCTCCAGCGCGAGGATATCGTCCTCGCGGGCCGCGTCGCAGGCGAGCTCCACCACAGCAACTTCCAAAACCAGGCGCATAAAGCGGGCCTCTTCGACGAGATTGTAGTCAATTTTCGAGATCATACTTCCCTTTTGCGGGTACACCTCGACGATCTTCGTCTTGCTGAGCTCGATCAGCGCCTCGCGCACCGGTGTCCGTGAGAAGCCGATCTTGGCCGCCAGATCGCTCTCGCTGACCATGGTGCCCGGCTCCAGTTCCAACATGATGATGGCTTTTTTGATGATGCGGTAGGCGCGGTCCCGGGCCGACTCTCTCGTGGGAAACTCCGTGTACACCTCCAGAGAACATCAGCCTCCTTTCACACAAAAAATGACTGTTCGCCTGGGCGCCTCTCAACACGCCTGCCGGGCAGGGCACGCGATTTTTGAGGAACCCACCTGATTATACCATATACCGCCGCCCGCCTGCTAGTATCTTGCTGCCGCTTCGCGGCAGCAAGATACAAAAATTTTGGGTTGTGGGTTGCAGGTGCAATCCACATTGGTATCTTAGGCGACACCGCCGCGCACAGTACTCGGCGCTTTGGTATATGTCCTCTTCGGCGAACAGGGGGTTTATCTTGTGTGGCCGGGAAAAGCGCCGGGCCCTACCACCTACGGCGCTGAGAGGGACCCGCCCGTCAATGTCTCGTGAAGCACGCGGCGCACGGCGCCCGGGCCCTCCAGCATGCGCAGAAAGAACGCCTCCACCCTGCCGCCGACCCCGGCCCGAAAGAGGTCGACGCCGAACAGGGCAGGGTTTTGCAGCATGGGCCGCAGCTGCCCCCGGTAGGAGTCGGGCCGGCCGGCGTCGATCTCCGCCAGCGCCGGCCGGAGGACATCCAGCAGCGGGTCGCCGCTCAGTGCCATCGGGCGCAGCCCGTCGTCCACGCCGAGCAGGTACCGGCACCAGCCGGCGAGCGCCAGCGGGATACCCACCAGCGTCTCCGCAGACACATCCGGCCGCGTCGCGTACGCTTTGAGGGTCTCCCCAAACTGAATGGGGATCTTTTGGCTGGTGTCTGTGGCGATCCGCTGCGGCGTGTCGGGGATGAAGGGATTGGGCAGACGCTGCGTGAGCGTCTCCTCCAAAAAGGCGCGGGGGCGGATGATCTTTGGGTCGTCCACAACGGGCAGCCCCTCGTCGTACCCGATCCGCTCCGCGAGTTTGCGCAGGTCCCCGTCTGCCATCTCGGCCGCAATGCTCTCATACCCCAGCAGACACCCGAAGATGGCGAGCGCCGTGTGCAGCGGGTTTAAGCAGGCCGTGACCTTCATGCGTTCCGCGGCGCCGACGGTCCTCCGGTCTGTGAAATAGACGCCGGCTCTCTCAAGGCAGGGGCGGCCGTTGGGGAAGTCGTCTTCGACCACCAGGTACTGCGGGATCTCGGCGTTCACATAGGGGGCGATGAATGTGCCCCTGTCCGTGACCACCGGCGCCAAGTCGATGCCGCGCGCCGCCAGCCGCGCGCGCACCGCCTCCGACGGCCGCGGCGTGATCTTGTCGATCATCGTCCACGGAAACGAGACCCGGCGCCCATCTGACAGATACTCCGTAAACCCCGGCTCCACAAAGCCCTTGTCCCGCCAGACGGCGGCCACGCGCAAGACAGCGGCGCGCAGTTTGTCCCCGTTGCCGCTGCAGTTGTCCATGCTGACCAGCGCCACGGGCCGCGCGCCGGCGCGGTAACGCGCGTGGAGCAGCGCGGCTGCCAGGCTCATGGTGTGCCGGGCCCGCCCGGGCCCGTTTTGCAGATCGGCCGCGACCACGGGCAGGTCCGCCCCGCCCATGTCGGTGAGCGCGTACCCCTTTTCTGTGATCGTGAAACTGACGAGCTGGAGGCCGGGGGCGGTGAACGCCCGCGTCAGCGCTTCCATCTGGCCCGCGTCGGCCGTGTCGGCCCGGTAGGCGTCGGCGACGCTGGCCACAAGGCATTCCAACGTGGACCCGTCGGCCCGCATGCCGACGGACAGCGCGAGGTTGTCGTGGGGCCGGTATATCTTTTCGATGATGTCGTGGTCGAAAGCCTCCGCCACAACGAGGCCGCACGCGGTCAGCCCCTCATCCAAAAGCCGCTGCTGCAACGCGGCAATGAAGCCCCGAAACAGATTGCCGGCGCCGATGTGGATCCACACCGGCGCCCGGCGCGTGGCCGCCCGCATCCGGGCGTGAGAAAACCGCGGCAGCGCCACCCCGGCGGACGCCCACGCGCCGTTCTCCAGGTCCTCGATACACAAACGCGGCATATCCGTTCTCCTTTGATGCCCGACTCCTGATTCCCGGCTCCCGTTTTCTTCCTTCTGTCCGCTTTTTGTCTGATTCCCTTTTCAGGATCTTTCAGGATCCTTCAGGGCCCCTTCAACACCGTCGGGTCGGCGAGAGGGGCCCCGATCGCCGTCAGAGACATGCTCCAGCGCGCCTGCCGGCGTCCGCTCATCTTGTCGATCGCTTCCCACAGCCCCAGCAGGTAGTTGGCGCCCAGCGCCCTGTCATACAGCCCGTAGCCGGGCCGGGCCTTCTCGCCCCAGATCATGCGCCCGTGGTCCGGCCGGATGTACCCGTCGAACCCGCAGTCATACAGCGCTCTCACGATGGCAAACATGTCCAGGTCGCCGCAGGCGCTCAGATGCGCACTCTCATCGAAGTCCCGTCCGCCCCGGTGTTTGAGATTGCGCAGATGGGCAAAAT
>JAIRML010000241.1 GCA_031258665.1 Oscillospiraceae bacterium
AAAATTATGTCGTATGTCGGCACCGCCAAAAAACATAGCCTCAGTGCCTATGAAGCCATCAGACAGGCCATTTTAGGCAATCCCCAGTTTGTCCTGGGCAGAGAGTCCTGAACAGTTACACATTTTTTACCAGCGCCGCCAACCTGAAAACACGGTTGGCGGCGCTCGCGTTGAATTGGCTTCGTGATTGCTGTTCGCAGAGAATATGCCGCCTGTCACTCCACCGTCAAGTACGGCCCGGCGGATTTGTGCATTATGCGTTTGGTGCCTTTGCTGTCGAAGGCGATCTCCAACAGGGCGTCCCCGCCCATCGGCTGGACTGTGAGCACCATGCCGCGGCCAAAGACTTTGTGGACGACCGTCTGCCCCACTTGCAGCGGCGGGGGCGGGGGCGCCGCCGCCGCGGGCGGGCGGAACCTGGACGGCGCGGCGGACTTTGACGGGCGGCCCCGGAGACCGGCGCCGCCCGCGGGGCGAGCGGAGGAGACCGCCGCCGCGCCGTCGCCGCCGCCGCCGTCCGAATCCGCGTGCGCCGGCAGCTCCCTCACAAAGCGGGACACCGGGTTGTGCGCCGTCTGCCCAAAAAGCATCCGCTCATAGGCGCATGTGATGTACAGCTCCTCCTGCGCCCGCGTCATCGCCACGTAGCACAGCCGCCGTTCCTCCTCAATGGACTCCTCATCTTCCTGGCTCTGGCGGCCGGGGAAGAGCCCCTCCTCCGCCCCCGTCACGAAGACCACCGGGAACTCCAGCCCCTTTGCGGCGTGCATGGTCATCATGACCACCGCGTCGGCGTCGGCGTCGTAGCGCTCAATGTCGGTAAAGAGCGCCACTTCGTCTAAAAACCCCCCCAGCGTCGGCGCCTCCGCGTTCTCCTCGTACTGCGCCACGCTGGACTGCAGCTCCCACACGTTCTCAAGGCGGCCCGCCGCCTCAATGTCCCCCCGATCGGCCCGCTCGGCGAGCTGCGCCGCGTAACCGACGCGCTCGACAACGCGCTTGTAAAAATCCGCCAGCGTCAGGGTGGGCAGCTCCTCCGTCAACGCGTCGATCAGGGCCGTAAAACCCCCGATCGCCCGCGCCGCCCGGCTCAGTTCCGGGTAGTCGGCGGCCTCCCGCAGCACCGAGAAAAGCGGCCGGCTGTCCCGGCGGGCCAGATAGTCGGCCATCTCCACCGTCTTGCCTCCGATGCCGCGCGCCGGCGTGTTGAGAATACGCCCAAGCCGCACCTCATCGTCTCGGTTGTGGATGACGCAGAGGTACGCCAGCATGTCTTTGACCTCCGCCCTGTCAAAGAAGCGGACGCCGCCGATGATGCGGTAGGGGACGCCGTTTCGCTTGAAGGCATCTTCCATGCGGTTCGACAGGGCGTTGATTCGGTAGAGCACGCAAAAATCTTTAAACGGCCGCCCCTGTCTGACACCATCCAATACGCGGCCGGCCACGTAAGAGGCCTCGTCGCCGTCGCTGTACGCGCTGTGGACGGTGACCGGCTTGCCCGGGGGGTTGTCCGTCCACAGCGTCTTCCCTTTGCGGCCCCGGTTGTGGGCGATCAAATGGTTCGCCGCCGCCAAAATAGCGCCCGTGGAGCGGTAGTTCTGCTCCAGACGGATGACCGCGGCGTCCGGATACTGCGCCTCAAACTGCAAAATGTTCTCAATCGTCGCCCCGCGGAACCGGTAGATGCTCTGGTCGTCGTCCCCCACCACGCAGAGATTCCGTGTCCCGCCGGCGAGCATCGATGTCAGCAGATATTGCAGCCGGTTCGTGTCCTGATACTCGTCCACCAGCACGTATTGAAACTGGCGCTGATAGCGCGCGCGGACCTCCTCAAAGTCCCGCAGCAGGACAACCGCGTGCCAGATGAGGTCGTCAAAGTCCAGCGCGTTGGCCGCGCGCAGGCGCTGCTGATAGGTCCGATAGACCTGGGCAATCTGCCCGCCGCGGAAATCCCCGGTCACGCGCGCTTCGTACGCCGACGGGGTGAGCATCTCATTTTTGGCCCGGCTGATGGCGCCGAGCACGGCCTTCGGCGTGAGCCGGCTGTCCGACAAAAACAGCTCGCCCAAGATCAGTTTGACCACCCTCGTCGCGTCGTCGGCGTCGTAGATCGTAAACGAGCGGGTGAACCCGAGGCATTCGATCTCCCGGCGCAAGATCCGCACGCAAGCGGAATGAAACGTCGAAGCCCATATGTCGCGGCTCTGCGGGCCGAGCAGCCGTTCCAGCCGCTCTTTCAGCTCCCCGGCCGCCTTGTTTGTGAACGTGATGGCAATCACCGCCCAAGGCGGCGTGCCGTTGCGGATGATCTGCGCAATCCGCTCGGTGAGTACGGTGGTCTTGCCGCTGCCCGCGCCCGCCAGCACGAGGAGAGGCCCCTCCGTGCGCGTCACCGCCGCGCGCTGCTTGGCGTTCAGCCGCGCCAAAGCTGCCTCTCCCGCTTCGCGCCGCCCAATGTCCTCTGTCAACACAACTCTCTCCTCAAGAAGTTTTTACAGGCGCCCCAACGCGTTGGCAACCCACGTTGGGTTAAATTGCCCCCAAAAACGACTCCACGCGGTCCATCGCCTCCGCGAGCTGCCGCATGGAAGTGGCGTAACAGCAGCGGACAAAGCCGCAACCGGAGTCGCCAAAGGCCTCGCCGGGCACCGTGGCCACTTTTTTTTCTCGCAGCAGCCGCTCACAAAACGCGTCGGAGGTGAGCCCCGTGCCCCGAATGTCGGGGAAGACATAGAAGGCCCCCAACGGCTCGAAACAGGGCAGGCCCATGCCGTGCAGCCGATCCAGGACAAAGCGGCGGCGGGTGTCGTACTCCTCGCGCATGGCCGTGATGTTTTCGTCCCCGTTTCGCAGCGCCTCAATGGCGGCGTACTGGCTGGTCGTGGGCGCGCTCATGATGGCGTATTGGTGGATCTTGATCATTGTCTGGATGACCTCTTCCGCGCCGCAGGCATACCCCATGCGCCAGCCGGTCATGGCGTGCGACTTGGAAAGGCCGTTGATGATCACCGTCCGCTCGTACATGCCGGGGATCTGCGCGATGGAGACATGCCGCGCCCCGTAGGTGAGCTCGGCATAGATCTCATCGGAGAGCACCATGATCTCCGTGCCCCGCAGCACCTCGGCGATGGCCTCAATGTCGGCCCGCGCCATGATGCCGCCCGTCGGGTTGTTCGGAAACGGCAGCACAAGCAGGCGGGTCTTGGGCGTGATGGCGCCGCGCAGCTGCGCGGCGGTCAGCCGGAAGCCGTTTTCCGCCTTGGTCTCTATGTAGACCGGCCGGGCCCCCACGAGGGTGGCGATGGGCCCGTAACAGACAAACGACGGCTGGGGGATCAAGACCTCGTCGCCCTGGGTCAAAACGGCGCGCATCATCAGGTCGATACCCTCACTGCCGCCCACCGTGACCACCGTCTGACGCCGTGCGTCGTACACGAGGCCGTAATGCCGCCGCATGTAGCGGGCGATCTCTGTCCGCAGCTCGCTCAGACCGGCGTTTGGCGTGTACTTGGTGAACCCCTTTTCGAGGGAATAGATGCCCATGTCGCGCACAGACCACGGCGTGACAAAATCCGGCTCCCCGATCCCGAGTGAGATGGCCTCGGGCATTGTCTCCAGGATGTCAAAAAATTTGCGGATGGCGGACGGTTTCAGCGCCAGGGTCCGGTCTCCCATCTTCCACTGAAATCCGCTCACAGCAGCCTCATCCTCTCCTGTTGTTCTTCGCGGTCCGCAAACACAGCGCCCCGCTCTTTGTACTTTTTGAGCAGAAAATGCGTAGCCGTACCCGTGACCGCCTCCAACGGCGCCAGCTTTTCCGCCACAAAAAACGCCACTTCTTTCATCGTGCGGCCCGTGATCAGCACCGACAGGTCGTACCCGCCCGACATGAGGTAGAGGCTCTCCACCTCGTCGTATTGATAAATCCGCTCCGCCACGCGGTCGAAGCCCTCGCCACGCTGAGGGGTGGTCTTCACGTCGATGAGCGCCGTCACGGTTTCGATCCCGACCTTTTCCCAGTCGACAACGGCTTTGTAGCCCAAGATCACACCCTTTTCTTCGTAATCGCGCACCGCCGCCGTCACCTCTTCGGCCGTGACGCCGAGCATGGCGGCGATCTGCGCGTGGGTGAGCGCGCAGTCCTTGGCAAGCAGCCTGAGTACTTCTATCACGTGACATGCCTCCTACCGGTCCAGTACCTTGTTGCCGCGAAGCGGCAGCAAAAAACAAGAATTTGGGTTGTGGGCTGCAGGCGCAACCCACGTTGGATTTGAAAACTCTGCCCTATTATATCTGTTTCGACCTTCCAAGTCAATGCAAAGCACCGGATTTCGCCGCCTTTGCGCCGGCGGTTTTGGAAAGAAGCCATACGCGACAAGAAAAAGTGCCCCTTTTTAGCGGAATCGCGATAAAGGTCGCGGGGGGAACAAACGATACAAAGATAGAAGGCGGCCACCGCGGGCGCCGCGCGCACCCCGTGGGAGACCGTCTGTGGGCGATTGCATCAATCCTTACGAAAACTATTCTTGTAAATCCCTGTATCTTGTCGATGTTTTTTTCCTTTTGCTCTGGTTTTTTGGAGCTCATATGGTATAATGATTTCTGTTCGAAAACTCTGTTCGAAGACAGGGAAAGGGCGCGCTTGTTTTATGGAATACATGGAACTCTTAAACAAGATCATCGAAGCCGAGCAGCTCGCCCAGCAGATTGCCAGCGAAGCCAAGGCCAAGCGTGACCGGCTGCCGGACGACCTGCGCGCACAGTGGGAAGAATTGCACGCCAAGTACCTCGAGCGCGCGGAGCGCCGGGTGGAGGCCGTGGCGGCCCAGGAAGCGCAGCTGGCCGACGAGCAGATCGGGCAGCTGGACGCGGCGCTCTCCGCCGACCTCGCGCAGGTGGACGCCTTCTTCCGCGAACACCGCGCGGAGATGACGGACCGCCTGTTCCAACTGGTGATCGGTCAATGTTAGGGCAGCTCATCGACTACAGCGCGGTGGCCACAAAGGTGCGCGCCATGTACAGCCGACGCCTGATGCCGGAGGATTATCTAAAGATCGCCTCCTTCAAGCGGGTGTCGGAGGTCGTGACCTACCTGCGAAACCACCATGGCTGGAGCGGCGCGCTGTCCGGCAGCCAGGAGGAACCCCGCCGCAGCTCCCTCGAGGC
>JAIRML010000012.1 GCA_031258665.1 Oscillospiraceae bacterium
GCACAACATCGGGCGCCTGTCGGCGCGCAAACATGTCTACTTCGTCCCCTTTGGGCAGGACGACCCCGTACAAAAACGAAACAGCCTGACGGCCGACTTCTCACTGCTCCCCGCCACGCTGGAGGCGGCCCTGACGGGCCGCCAGCTCCAACCGCTGCTGACCCCGCCCCCGAAGAGCGGTTGAACCCTGCCCCCGGGCGAGCGGCTGTTGTCACCGATGTCGATTTGTGATATGCTGATCTCCGGGGGCTGCCCCACGGACACCTTTCATCCCCGGGAGGAGTGACGCCCTATGCCCGCCTTTCATGTATCCAGCCCCTTCGAACCGGCCGGCGACCAGCCGCACGCCGTCGAATCGCTGGTCGCCGGCCTCAAAAACGGCCTCCAGGAGCAGACGCTGCTCGGCGTGACCGGGTCTGGCAAGACATTTACCATTGCCAAAGTGATCGAGGCCGTACAGCGGCCCACGCTGGTGCTGGCCCACAACAAGACGCTGGCGGCCCAGCTCTGCGCGGAATTTCGCGAGTTTTTTCCCGACAACGCCGTGGAATACTTCGTGTCGTACTACGATTACTACCAGCCGGAGGCCTATATCCCGCATACGGACACCTACATTGAAAAGGACTCCGCCATCAACGACGAGATTGAGCGGCTGCGCCACAGCGCCACCTCGTCGCTGTTTGAGCGGCGGGATGTGGTGGTGGTGTCCAGCGTGTCGTGCATCTACTCGCTGGGCGACCCCATCGACTACGCCAACATGGTGCTCTCCCTGCGCCCGGGCCTCCGGTATGAGCGCGACCGGATGCTGCGCAAACTGATCGACATCCGCTACGAGCGCAACGACATCGCCTTCGAGCGCAACAAATTCCGGGTGCGCGGCGACACGGTGGAGATCTTCCCGGTCTACACAAACGACTTCGCCATCCGCGTGGAATTTTTCGGAGACGAGATCGAGCGCCTCTCCGAGATCAACGTGGTCACGGGCGCGCCCCGCCGGATTTTGCAGCACGCGGCCATCTACCCGGCTTCGCATTATGTCACAAGCGCCGAAAAGATGGAGCGGGCCGCCCGGGACCTGGAGGACGAGATGTGGGCGCAGGTACGCCTGTTTGAGAGCGAGGACAAGCTGCTCGAAGCCCAGCGCATCAAACAGCGCACACTGTACGACATCGAAATGATGCGAGAGCTGGGGCACTGTTCCGGCATTGAGAACTACTCCCGCGTGATCGCCGGGCGCGCGCCCGGCTCGACGCCCAACACGCTGCTCGACTACTTCCCCAAGGATTTTGTGCTGGTCGTCGACGAATCGCAGGTCACGCTGCCCCAGGTGCGCGCCATGTACGCCGGGGACCGTTCCCGCAAGGAGACGCTGGTGAATTTCGGCTTTCGCCTGCCGTCGGCGCTCGACAACCGCCCGCTGAACTTCGAGGAATTCAACATGCGGATCGGGCAGTCCATCTACGTGTCGGCCACGCCCGGCGAATACGAGCGATCCCGCTCGGGGCAGCTTGTCGAACAGGTCATCCGCCCCACCGGCCTCGTCGACCCGGAGATCTCGGTGCGCCCGATCGAGGGGCAGATCGACGACCTCATCGACGAGATCGAAGCCCGCGCGGCACGCGGCGAGCGCGTACTGGTGACCACGCTGACAAAGAAGATGGCCGAGGACCTGACCTCCTATCTCCAGACCGTCGGCATCAAGGTGCGCTACATGCACCACGATGTCGAGACGATCGAACGCATGGAACTCATCCGGGACCTGCGCCTCGGCGTGTTTCACGTGCTGGTGGGCATCAACCTGCTCCGCGAGGGGCTCGACCTGCCGGAGGTATCTCTGGTGGCCATCTTAGACGCCGACAAAGAGGGGTTTTTGCGCTCCGAGACCTCGCTCATTCAAACCATCGGCCGGGCGGCGCGCAACGCCCAGGGCCTCGTCGTCATGTACGCCGACCGGGTCACGGACTCCATGCGCCGCGCGATCGACGAGACGAACCGCCGCCGCGCGCGGCAGATCGCCCACAACGAGGCGCACGGGATCACCCCCCAGACCATCCGCAAGGGGGTGCGCGGTCTCTTGGAGATCTCCAGCGCCGCGGACAGACCGGAGAAGGCCGCGGCCCTGTCTCCACAAGAAAAAAAGGCGGCCATCGCCCGCCTGGAAAAGGCCATGCGCGAAGCCGCCCGCATGCTGGAATTCGAATACGCCGCCGTCCTTCGCGACCAACTCATCCAACTGCGCGGTGGCGCGGACTGAACAGATCACTCTTCTCTCAGTACCGCAGCCCAATCCCGGCGCGCGCACAGAAACCGCAGCACGACCACCCGGCGGGTTTCCTCACGGGCGACAAAAAAGAATATATAGTTGCGAACGGATACCCAACGGATTCCTTGCGCCGCGAGAAATTCATCCTGGACAAGCGAATGAATGTGCGGCATTTCACGCAAGCCGAAAAGAGCATTTTCGGCATCGCCCAACAACCTGTCTGCCGCAATCGGATTTTTCAGTTCGTTGTGTATATACTCCGCCGCGCGCCGAATATCGCTCCGTGCGGAGCCGGTCAGACTGACTTGATAGCTCATTCGGCAAGCCGCGCGCGTATATCGCCAAATGTGTCTTCCACTGAATGCAAGTCGCCCATGCGTTCCGCCGCGAGCCCTTCTTCAAGCAAACGATACAGTTCGGCTTTGCCGCAGAATTTCTCGTACGCTTCAATGCTGAGAACAACAAGATCACCCGTACCATTTTTGGTTATGAAAACAGGTTCGTCATAGCGATGGCAAAATTCGCTGATGGCATTATAATTGTTGCGCAGATCCGCGCTCGGTCTGATTGTTGGCATACATACTGCCTCCCGCATTTAATAGTACCTTGCTGCCGCAAAGCGGCAACAAAAAACAAGAATTTTGGGCTGCGGGCGCAGCCCGCGTTAGCAATATTATATCACCATTTGTATACGACGTCAAGCCCGCCGGTGTGGCCGCGCCTGTCGGCAGAATCATAGGCTATGCCGGCAAATCCTTGCGGGCGAAGGCCTACGAAGCCAGCATATTCAGAAAGTACGCGTGGACGCGGGTGTCGGCGGTGAGTTCCGGGTGGAAGGCGGTGGCCAGGAGGCGGCCCTGGCGGACGGCCACGATCTTTCCGTCCACCTTTGCCAGCACCTCGACGTTGTCCGCCGCCCGCACGACATGGGGCGCGCGGATGAAGACCGCGGTGATGTCGCCCACACCCACAAACCGGGCCGTCGTCTGAAAACTGCCGAGCT
The DNA here is from genome assembly GCA_031258665.1 of Oscillospiraceae bacterium. Taxonomy (GTDB): domain Bacteria; phylum Bacillota; class Clostridia; order Oscillospirales; family UBA929; genus JAIRTA01. The sequence goes on from JAIRML010000012.1 coordinate 3,267, forward strand.
GCCGGCCGTAGGCGTTGCGCTGTGTGACGACATCCATCTCCCCCAGGGGGCCGCGTCCGGCCCCCTGCGGCGCTTGGATGCGCTTGGAGAGCAAAATCAGGCCGGCACAGGTGCCGAATACCGGCAAACCACTGCGAATGGCCGCCCGGATCGGCGCCAGCAAGCCATACTCCGCCAGCAGCATGCCGATCACCGTGC
>JAIRML010000027.1 GCA_031258665.1 Oscillospiraceae bacterium
CCTGACGATCACGACGCGGCTCAATGGGGTGGTGCGGCAGCGCGCGTCCACAGCGCAGTTTTTGTGGAAGATTCCGGAATTGCTGGCGTTCATCACCGCCAGCATGACGCTGCTACCGGGCGATCTCGTCACAACAGGCACGCCGGCGGGCATCGGCCCCCTGTCGCCCGGCGATACAGTGGAGGTGGAGATCGAGAACATCGGTCTGCTGCGCAATCCGGTGGAGGCGGAAACGTGAAAGACAGCCGAAACTGTGGGACAGATGAGATTGGTACCTGCCGCCGCGAAGCGGCAGCAAAAAACAAGAATTTTGGGCTGCGGGCTGCGAGTGAGCCCACGCTGGATGAGATTTTAGTACCTTATGGCCGCGAAGCGGCAATAAAAAACGAGAATTTGGGTTGTGGTCTGCATGGCAGCCCACGTTAGATGAGATATGGGATGTGAGGAGGATGGCCATGAGTTTGATCAGCGAATCTTTGGGGGTAGATGCCAACGGGCGTCTGACGCTGGGCGGGGCGGATGTGTCCGCGTTGGCCCGGAAACACGGGACGCCGTGTTACCTGATGGACGAAGACGGGATTCGAAAGACATGCCGTGCGTTCAACGACGCGATGCGGGCGCATTACGGCGGCGCATTTTTGATCGCCTACGCCAGCAAGGCACTGTCTGTCTCTCACCTGTACCGGGTCATGCGCGAGGAGGGGATGGGTTTCGACGTTGTCTCCGGCGGCGAACTCTACACGGCCCTGCGCGCCGGTGTCCCGGCCTCGATGATCTACTTCCATGGGAACAACAAGACGGAGGCGGAGATTCGCATGGGCCTTGAGGCGGGTGTGCACCGCTTTGTCGTCGACAACCGGGAGGAACTGGCGGCGTTGCACCGGTTGTCGGGGGAGAGCGGACTTCGACCGAATATCTCGCTTCGCATCAAACCGGGCGTGGAGGCGCACACGCACGAGTTCATCCAGACCGGCCGGATCGATTCCAAATTCGGCCTGGCGCTGGAGACGGGCGAGGCGGAGGCGGTCATCGGCGAGGCACTGGCGCTGCCACATGTGAATCTCGTCGGGCTCCACTGCCACATCGGGTCTCAGATCTTCGACGCCGAGCCCTTTGCCCACACGGTGGCCGTGATGATGGAGTTCATGGCCGCCGTACGTGACAAATTCGGCCACACGCTGACGGAGCTCAACTTGGGTGGTGGGTTTGGCATCCGCTATCTCCCGTCCCATCGGCCGCGTTCTCTGGAAGAAATCGTGTCGCTCACGGCCGGGGCCGTGACAGAGCACGCACAGCGCCTCGGCCTGCCCCTGCCGGCGCTGGTGCTCGAACCGGGCCGCCTCCTGGTGGGACCCTATGGGATCACCGTGTACACGGTGGGGTCGGTGAAGGAGATTCCGGGGGTGCGCACCTATGTGGCGGTGGACGGCGGCATGACGGACAACCCGCGTTTCGCGCTCTACGGGGCCGAATACGAGGTCGCGCTGCCGGAGCGGATGGAGGACCCGCGTGACACGGTGGTGACGGTGGCCGGCCGATGCTGCGAGTCGGGCGATTTGCTGGCCCGCGACGTCAGCATCCCCGCGCCGCGGGCGGGGGAGTTGCTGGCGGTGCTCGGCACCGGCGCCTACAACTATTCGATGGCATCCAACTACAACCGCGTGCCCCGGCCTCCGATCGTCGCGGTGTCGGGTGGGGCGGACAGGGTGATCTTGCGCCGTGAGACCTACGAGGACCTCGTGCGCAACGATCTCTGAGCTCTTTGGCGCCTTGCTGCCGCGAAGCGGCAGCAAAAAACAGGAATTTGGGTTATGGGTTGCAGGGGCAACCCGCGTTGGGTACCTTGCCGCCGCGAAGCGGCAACAAAAAACAAGTCAAGACAAGGAGGGTGTCCACATGAGTGAAAAGTCCGAAAACATCATCCACACCGACGAAAACGGGACCATCCACATCTCGGAGGATGTCGTTGCCTCGATCGCGGCGCTGGCCGCCGCGGAGGTGGAGGGTGTGGCGTCACTGTCGACAGGCGCCGAGTGGCTGGGCCGCAAAAACTTGACCCGCGGTGTGAAGATCACGCTGGAAGAGCGCAGGACCAGCCTGACCGTCTCCCTGACGGTGCGCTACGGCTTCCCGGTACAGACAGTGGCGCGTCAGGTGCAGGAGAAGGTGCGGGAGGCCGTGGAGTCCATGACCGGCCTCGCGGTGACCGGCGTGGATGTCAACGTAAACGGCGTCGGCTTTGACAAACCAAAAGATGCGAAAGCGCCCAAACCGGCGGGCCGTCCCCCGAAAGCGACGCCATGACGAGGTCGGTCGCGCGCGAGATCGCCGTACAGATTCTGTATGCCCTCTCCTTCGAGGCGCAAACGGCGGAGGAGATCCTGGAGGAGTGGCTTGCCGCCGCGTTTTATGAGCGCCTGGCCGGGGAGGACGAACTCTACGGCAGCTCGCCGGGGCCGGAGGAGGCGCAGTATATTCGCGCGCTGGTGCTGGGGGTTGCGGACCACATGCCGGAGATCGACTCTTACATCGAAAAATATTCGATCGGCTGGGAATTCGGCCGGATTCCCCGCACGGCGTCCATGGCCATGCGTGTGGCCATGTATGAGGTGCTCTACCGGCCCGATGTGCCGAGCGCCGCCGCGATCAACGAGGCGGTGGAGATCGAAAAGCACTACGACACGCGCGAGGTCGTCTCTTTTGTCAACGGGATCCTCGGCACATTTTCTCGCACGGAGACCGTGCCGTGAACCGCCGGTGCCTCGGCGTCGATACCAGCCATTACACGACATCGCTGGCCCTGTATGACGCCGGCGCGGATGAAATGCGGCAGGCGCGCCGCCCGCTCGCGGTACCCGACGGACAGTTGGGTCTGCGGCAGAATGAGACGGTGTTTCGGCATGTGAGCGCGCTGCCGGAGCTGTTGGATGCGCTGGCGAACGGGTCGGCGGTTTTGCCGCCGATGGCCGCTGTCGGCGTGTCGGACCGCCCGCGCGACGTCGAGGGTTCCTACATGCCCTGTTTCATGGCGGGGCTCTCGGCGGCCCGTCTGCTCGCGCGGGGGCTCGGTGTGCCGGTGCGGACTTTTTCGCATCAGGCGGGGCATGTGGCGGCCGCGCTCTGGTCGGCGGGGCGCTCGGCGCTCGCGTCAGAGCCGTTTTTGGTCTGGCATGTCTCGGGCGGTACCACGGAGCTGCTGCTGGCGCGGCCCGATGAAACACGCGTGTTCACGCTGGAGAAAGTGGGCGGCACCGAGGACCTGACGGCCGGCCAACTCGTCGACCGGGTGGGGCGGAGGTTGGGGCTCCCGTTTCCGGCCGGCCCCGCTCTGGAGACGTTGGCGGGGCACACCACCTGGCGCGGCCGGACACCGGCGGTCTCGGAGGGTTCGTTTTCGCTCTCCGGCCTGCAAAATCGGGCCGAGCGGATGATCGGCGAGGGCGCGGCGCGGGAGGCGGTGGCGGCTTTTGTGTGTCACGCGCTGGCGCGGACACTGCTTGAGGCCACCGCTCGGTTGCTGGCACGTTACCCGGGTCTGCCCGTGCTGGGCGCGGGCGGTGTGATGGGAAACCGGATCATCCGGGACGCGATGCATCCATTGGGAACGATATTCCCAAATGCAGAATATTCATCGGACAGCGCCGCGGGGCCCGCGCTGTTGGCGGCCTGGACAGACGGCGAATTTGCCCGCACGGCGGAGTAGCCGTGTCCGCGCGGCGCGCGCGGCGGGACGGGGAGGATCGGAGATGGCGCAGCCTGTTTTGTCGGTGTCCGACGTCAACCAATACATCAAAATTTGGATGGACGGCCAGCCGGCGTTGGCCCGCATCTTGGTGCGCGGCGAGGTGTCGAACTACCGGAAATATCCGTCCGGGCACCATTATTTTACGCTGAAGGACGCCGGCGGCGTCCTTCGCGCCGTCATGTTCCGTGCCGAGGCCGCCTCGCTCCGCTTTGCGCCGGAAGATGGGATGACGGTGGTGGCCGGCGGGCGCGTGAGCGTGTTCCCCCGCGACGGGCAGTACCAGCTCTACTGCGCGACGCTGTCGCCGGAAGGCATTGGGGACCTGACATTGGCCTTTGAGCAGCTCAAAAAGAAGCTGTTGGCGGAGGGGTTGTTTGACAATGCCCACAAAAAGCCGCTGCCCCGATTCCCCCGGATGGCGGCGCTGGTCACGTCGCCGGCGGGTGCGGCGGTGCGGGACATGCTCCGCATCATGGGCCGCCGTTGGCCGCTGTGCCGGGTGTTGGTGGCGCCGGTGCGCGTGCAGGGCGAAGAGGCCGAACACGAGATCTGCCGGGCGATCGCCTACCTGAACCGGTACCGGTTGGCGGATGTGATCATTGTCGGGCGCGGCGGCGGTTCGATGGAGGACCTGTGGGCCTTCAACAAAGAGAGTGTGGCGCGCGCCATCTTTGCCTCGGAGATTCCGGTGGTCTCGGCCGTGGGGCACGAGCCGGATGTGACCGTCGCCGATTTTGTGGCCGATGTGCGGGCCGCCACGCCCACACACGCAGCTGAGCTGGTGACACCGGACCAGTCGGAGTGGCGGGTCTATGGGGACATCTGCGCCGCGCGGCTGGGTCAGGCGGTCGGCGCGCTGCTGCGGACCCGGCGGGAGCGGCTGGCGTCGCTGTCTGCCAAACGGGCGCTCACAGGCCCCGCCGTCTATGTGCAGGACAGGCGTATGCTGCTCGACCTCACGCACCAGCGGCTCACGGGCGCCGCGTCGGGGGTGCTGCACAGGCGCAAGCAAGGCTTTGTGGAACTCGTGGCCAAGCTCGACACGCTGAGTCCGCTGTCGGTCCTCACACGCGGCTATGCGATTGCCACGGGGCCGGGCGGGAAGATATTGAAGGAGGCCGGCGCCGTACGTCCGGGGGATCCTGTCCGTCTGCGCCTCATGCGCGGCGAGGTCTCCTGTGTGGTGGACGGCGGTGGCTGAGTGTGTTGGCGGGGGAGAGGAGATCCGGATGGAAGAGATCAAAAAAGAGAAGACGCCGTCTTTCGAAAAGGCGGTGACGAGGCTGGACGAGATTGTGGCCAAACTGGAGAAGGGCGACGTCCCCCTGGAGGAGGCGCTGGCGCTGTTTGAAGAGGGGACAAAACTTGTTGTGCTCTGCGGCGCTCTTCTTGACAATGCGGAACAGAAAGTGCGGATGCTGGTCCGCGCCCAAGAGGAGGACGAACCGGCTTTTGTGCCGTTTGAACCGGAGGAATGACGATGCCTGTGGATTTTCGATCTCAGTATGAGTCATACCGCCAGATGGTGGAATACGGGCTCGCGGAGTACCTGCCCAATACGCAGATCGCACAGGCGAAGCTGTTGGACGCTATGCACTACAGTGTCTTCGGCGGGGGCAAGCGCATCCGGCCGGTGCTGTTGCTGGCCTTTTGCGAGGCGGCCGGAGGCGACGCCCACGCGGCACTGCCCTTTGCCTGCGCGTTGGAGATGATCCACACCTATTCGCTCATCCACGATGATCTGCCCTGTATGGACGACGACGACATGCGCCGCGGCCGCCCGGCAAACCATCGGATGTTCGGCGAGGCCAGCGCGGTGCTGGCCGGCGACGCCTTGCTCTCCGCGGCATTTGAGACGATGCTGGACGCCGACTATGTGGGGGACACGCCGCCCGCCGCGGCGATGTCGGCCGCCCACCGCATCGCGTGGGCGTCCGGTCTGTACGGCATGGCGGGCGGGCAGTTGTTGGATCTGGAGACGGAGACATTTGACCAGAGTGTCGAGGGGGTCACGACGCGGCATCTGCTCAAGACGGGTGCGCTGATCGAAGCGGCGGCGGCGGTCGGCTGCGAGTTGGCCGGCGCCTCCCAGGGGCAGATGGCGGCGGCGGCCAGCTTTGCCCGCTGCGTCGGGCTGGCGTTTCAGATCCGGGACGACTTGCTGGACGAGGAGGGGGACCCAATGGTCACCGGCAAGCTGACGGGTGTGGACCGCGAGAACAACAAAGTCACCTTCCTCAGTCTTTTGGGGCGCGACGAGTGTGTTCGGATCATCGACGACCTGACGAGAGACGCCATCGGTTACCTCACTCCCTTTGCGGACCACGCCTTTCTCGCCTGGTTGGCCGGAGACCTGGCCCACCGGGAGGGGTGAAGCCGCCCCACAGTGCTTTTACCAGCTGCCAGCCAACGTGGGCTGCCTCCGCAGCCCACAACCCAAATTCTTGTTTTTTATTGCCGCTTCGCGGCAATAAGTTACTAAACATCACCCGTTTTGGCTTTTCCCCTTGACAAGGCGGCGGCTTGGCTGTATATTATTTGTATCATCGGCAAAGACGCTGTTAAGGATCATCCCTATGGCGTCTTTTTCCTATTTTTGGATGTTTTGCGTCTGGTCAAAAGGAGAAGGGAGGGGAAAGATACGGAGAAAAGGCAGGATTTGCGGAAGGAAAAGAACGAACAAAGGAGGTTTGCGCATTGAGAAAAGTACTGGAACTGTTGCTGGTGGCGGCCCTGGTGCTCTCCTTCGGCCTGTTGCCCTCCGCGGCGTTTTCCGCCGTGGACGAGGCCGCTGTTGCCCCGGAGGCGGGACCGGCGTTCGGTGACAGCGAGGCGGTGAAAGCGTTTTGGGACCAGCGGCACACCTTTGAGGAGCTGGAACAGCTTCTCAAAGGCCTGGCGGCGGCTTATCCGAACGCCACCAAACTGTATTCCGTCGGGCACACCTGGGAGGAACGGCCACTGTGGTGTCTTGAGGTCTCCGGCCATGTGAACACGGCCCGAACCGACGGGAAGACGCCGATCGCCCTGATCGGCAACATCCACGGCGGCGAGCAGGAGAGCGGGGAGAGTGTGGCCTACACGGCCTGGTGGCTGCTGTCCGCCGCCGCGGCCGGTGACGCGCAGGCCGCGCGGGTCATGGATGAGTATGTCACTTACATCATCCCTGTCATGAATCCGGACGGCTATGTCAATTCTTTCACAATCAATACGCGTCAGAACATGCGTCCCACCGACCGAAACGGCGTCGGCGGTCCGTTCAGCGACCCCTATCTGGATCTAAACGGCGACGGCATTGTTGGGCAGATGTATACCGGGGGCACCGAAGAGGCGCCGCCGGCCGCCCGGTCGAGCGAGAATCTGTTGGGGTATGAGAGCCGTGACCGCGACGGGAACGGCGTGTTCGGGGACGACCCGAAGGGCAGTGCCATCGACCTCAACCGCACGTTCGATTACCTGTGGAATTACAACAGGCCCTATGAGACGCCCGCGCTGGGCGCGAACGCCTGGGCCTCCGCAGGGGCCGGCGCGGCCACCGAGCCGGAGGTGGAGGCGATACAAAACTTCCTCAAGGTCCGGCGGCCTGCCGCGCTCATTACGGCCCACACGGGGATCCAATGTGTGCTGTACCCGTGGTGCTATTCTCCAAACCCCTCGCCGGACGACGCGTTCTTCGCGGAGACGGCCGAGGCGATGCGGGCGGCCTTCGAAAACACCGTGGTGCCCGTCCGGGGCGAAAAGGCCACCTTCTATGTCAAACGGTCGTATGAGGACTACCCGACGTCGGCGGAGATGATCGACTGGGCCTACGGGCGGTTGGGCATTCACGCCTACACCGTGGAGGTCTATTCGAGGGGGACCGGGCAGGATCAATGGCAGGATCCGAGGCCGTCGGCCAGCGAAGGCGACTGGGTGTACTTGGGTGACATTTCGGACGGCCGGAGCGGAGGCAGCCGGGCGACTTATGAGGACGTGTGGATCTGGAACGCGCGCTCGCAGCAGCTGCTGGGGCACGCGCCGCCGGATCAGCAGATCATGGGCGAAGGCTTTAAAAACAGCGCGCTTGTGATGATTTTCAGCGAGGGCCCGCAGGTCCTTCCGTCGTGAAACGGATTGCGCGGCCGGCAAAGACAAAGATACTGAGATACCGTAATTTTGTTTCTCTGTCTACCCAGAGAGAACATACCGTTAGGGGGTTGTGCGCATTGAAAAAGTCAATCAAAATCGGGATCAGCGCGATCCTTGTCATAGCCATTTGCCTGCTTCCGTCCGCGATCTTCTCCGCCGCCGTACTGGGGACAGCGGCGGGGCCGAACGTCCGCGAGCCCGCGGATGTCAAGGCGTTCTGGGATCAAAGACACACGCTGGAGGAGTTTGAGACGCTCTACAAGGAGCTCGCGGCCACGTATCCAGACACCGTCAAGCTGTATTCCATCGGTCATACATGGGAGGAGCGCCCGCTGTGGTGTCTGGAGATTTCGGCAGACGTGCGTTCTCCGCAGACCGCCGGCAAGACGCCCATAACGCTCATCGGCAACATTCACGGCGGCGAGCAGGAGAGCGGGGAGAGCGTGGCCTACACGGCCTGGTGGCTGCCCTCCGCCTACGCGGCCGGCGACCCGGAGGCCAAGCGGGCCATGGAGGGGTATGTCACTTACATCATCCCCGTCATGAACCCAGACGGTTACGCCAATTCGTTCCACCGCGGCACCCGTCAAAATATGCGGCCCATGGACAAAAACGGCGTTGGCGGCCCCTACAGCGACTCCTACGTAGACCTGAACGGCGATGGGAAGATCGGCCAGATGTATTTGGGCGGTACGGCCGAGACGCCGCCGACCAGCCGGCCGAGTGCCAACTTGCTGGGCTATGAGAGCCGCGACAGCGACGGAAACGGCGTGTTTGGCGACGATTTGAAAGGCAGCACCATCGACCTGAACCGGTCTTTTGACTATCTGTGGAATTTCTACCGGCCTTACGAGACACCCTCGAAGGGCGCAAACGCCTGGTCCTCGGCGGGGCCCGATGCGGCCAGCGAGCCGGAGGTGCGAGCGATCCAAAACTTCCTCACCGCACATCCGCCCGCCGCGCTGATCACGGCCCACACGGGCATTCAGTGCGTGCTGTACCCCTGGTGCTACGCGCCGAACGACGAGGAGACGAACATGCCCGCAGAGGACATTGCCTTCTTTGAGACGACCGCGGAGGCCATGCGCGCGACCTTTGAGCGGACCGTGCAGACCGTGCGCCCGAACGCCCGATTCTATGTCAAGCAGTCTTACTACGACTACCCGACCTCGTCCGAGCTGATCGACTGGGCCTACGGGCGCCTTGGTACCCACGCTTATACCATAGAGGTGTACAGCGGCGGCACCCCCACGGCCAACCCCGCCAACGACAGCCATTACCGCTGGGACGACGCGGCCTGGAGCGGCAGTTTCTCAGATAAATGGGATTATTTGGGAGATGTGACGGATGGGCAGCGCGGCACGGCGCAGCAGCGCTATGAGAATGTTTGGATCTACACCTCGGCCGCCCAGCAGCGCCTGGGCGAGGCGCCGCCGGATCAGCAGATCATGGGCGAGGGGTTCAAAGACAGCGCCCTGACGATGATCTTCAGCGAGCCCGCCAACACGCCGTATGCGGACGCGCCCGAGTGGCTGAAGTGGGAGATTGGCCTTGTGGACGAACCCGTGGTCTACGAGGGCATTGTCTACGACATCACGCTTTCGGCAAGCCGGGGCGGCACAGTGGCAGGCGCCGGGCGGTACACGCCGGGCGAGAGTGTCACCGTGGCGGCCACACCGGAGGAAAATTATGTGTTCGAGGGTTGGTATGAGAACGACGTCAAGCTGACCCAGGCGGAGGCGACTTACATCTTCAGCGCTGTGGTGGACCGGCATCTCGAGGCGCGGTTTGTCCGGCTGACGCCGCTTGCCACCTACGCCGAAGCGCACAGTTCAGCCCGTATCTCCCTCCGTGTGAAGCAGAAGGGTCAGCTCAACTTCCGGACCGACAGTGAGAGCTACGAGTTTGCTTCCAGCAATCCGGCGGTTGTGACGGTGAACGACAGCGGTCAGATCACGGCACTGAAGGCTGGCACGGCGCTCGTCACAATCCACACGACAGACGGCAGCGACATCACGTCCGGCGTTGTTGTCAGTGTCTCCTGACGCCCCGTTCCCGCGTACGAAGTCAGGGTAGAGACAAAACCGGAGGTTGACGGGAGAGGAAATACTCCTGGAAGTGCAAGAAACAGCCCCCTGAGACAAACTCAGGGGGCTGTTTGCTGTGCGCCAATACGGCGGCGACCCGGCACAAGCCGTGGCCGCCTACCAACAGCGCTACGCGACCCACGGCCGCACGCTGGACAACGCCATCCTGGGGGCGCCCATGGGCGTCGGGCAGCTGATCGGCGCGATCGAGACGCCGATCATGGCGCCGTTCAAGGCCATTTTGGGGGACAAGTCACCGCTGGACCCCAATAAGGCGACAGAGACACAGATCAGAGCCCGGGCGCGGGAACTGGACCGGGTGATCAAAGCCCAGGCCGAAGTGGAGCGCCGGCAGACCGACGAGGCGTTCCGGCGCAACGGGCTCAACCCGGAATTACCGGTGCTGGAAGCACCGGCCACAGGATTACCGGTGCTGGAAGCACCGGCCACAGGGGTGCAGGGAGTACCGGTGCTGGAAGCACCGGCCACAGGACTGCCGGTGCTGGAAGCACCGGCCACAGGGGTGCAGGCCCGGATATTGGACAATGTGGGCAAAAAGATCGGCGTGCGCGTGATCATCGGCGCGCCCACGGGCGAGATGGGCGCGAACGGGTGGTACAGCAAAGGCGAGATCGTGATTGCCTCCGACGCGACCAACCCGCTGTTGGAGGTGCTCAAACACGAGGTGACCCACCGGCTCCAGGAGGCCGCGCCCGGGGAGTACACCGCCTACCGCAACTATGCCGCCCGCCAAATGGCGCTGCGCCAATACAACGGCGACCCGGCCCAAGCCGTGGCCGCCTATCAACAGCGCTACGCCACACGAGGCCGCGCGCTCACAGTGGAAGGCGCCCTGGACGAACTGGCCGCCGACTACACCAAACACCTCATGGAGACCCCGGCCGAATTCGAGCGGGTGGTCCAAGACAACCGCACCCTGGCCCGCCGCCTCTTCGACAGCGTAGTCCAAGTATTCCGCAACATCCGCGCCGCCTTCACCGGCGCCGCCAGAGACAGCGCCGCCCTCCAGCGCACCGGCATGGGCTACACCCAACTCCAAGAGGGCCTGCGCCTCTGGGAGAACACGCTGAGAGCCGCCGAACAGGTGACAACCACGGCGGCCGAGCTGCGCGCCCAAGGGGCGCG
>JAIRML010000036.1 GCA_031258665.1 Oscillospiraceae bacterium
GCCGGATCGAATATGTCGTCTTTTCTGAAGTCGAACCGGACCCGTCCATCGAAACTGTTGCGGCGGGCCTGCAGGTGATTTTTCGGGAAAAACCCGGCGTCGTCATCGCGCTCGGAGGCGGCTCGGCGATCGACGCCACAAAGGCGATGCTGTATTTCTGCATCCGCTTCAAAAGCGGACTGATGGAAAAACAATACGTCCACCGCCCGATGTTCGTCGCGATCCCCACCACCAGCGGCACCGGCTCGGAGGTGACGTCTTACGCGGTCATCAGCGACCGCCAGCACGGCGTCAAAATCCCGCTGCGCCACCGCAGCATGATCCCGGAAGCGGCGATTCTGGACCCCCATTTTACCCGGACGCTGCCGGCGAACATGATCGCCTATACGGGCATGGATGTGTTCACGCACGCGGTCGAGGCCTATGTGTCGCCCGAGAGCAACGATTTCTCCGCCATGTTCGCGGTCGAGGCCGCCAGCATCACCCTGCAGAGCCTCCCCGCGCTGCACAGGGACGTGACGGACAGGAAGATGCGGGAAAAGATGTACAGCGCGTCGACCTTAGCGGGGCTTGCCTTCACAAACGCCGGCCTCGGGTTGTGTCACGGGATCGCGCACACGATCGGCGCGCAGTATCACATCCCCCACGGCAAAGCAAACGCCGTCGCCCTGCCGTATGTCATCTTGTTCAACGCGGGGCTCGGCCCATACCGGCGGCCGGGTGTCCGGGCGCGGTACGCGCAGTTGGCCCGAAAGCTGGGCATGCAGGCGGCCAACGATGCGGAACTGTGCCAGATGCTGGCACTGACCGCCCGCGTCCTCTGCGAGCAATTTGAAATTCCCTCCTCCCTGGCGGGCTGTGAGATCTCGGAGGACGCCTTCTACAGGGATATGTCGCAACACATCGACAAGATCCTGGAGGACGCCTGCACCAGGGCCAACCCATTGGCGGTGAGCCGCGAGGACCTTCGCTCTCTGCTGGACGACATGTATCGGGGCGTGTTGACGATTTTCAAACCATAAACCAACGCGGGTTGCGCCCGCAACCCGCAACCCGCATTCTTGTTTTTGCTGCCGCGAAGCGGCAACAAAGTAAATATACGGAGGTTTCTCAAATGGACATGCTGGACCGCGATTTGCAGTCTGTACAGGCCGTGCGCGACCTGGTCCGCAGGGCGCGCGAGGCACAGCGGCAGCTCATGGAATTTTCCCAGGAACAGATCGACAGGATCGTGGAAGCGGTGGCAAGGGCCGGCTATGACAACGCCGTTCGCCTTGGGGCACTCGCTGTCGAGGAAACCGGGTTCGGACGCGCCGCCGACAAAACGATCAAGAATCAATTTGGATCGATGTCGATATACGCATCGATCAAAGATGTCAGGACGGTCGGCGTGATCCGCGAGGACACGCGCGCCAAAGTGGCGGAGATCGCGGTGCCGATGGGCGTGGTCGCCGGTCTGATCCCCTCGACCAACCCCACCTCCACCGTGATGTACAAAGCGCTGCTCGCCATCAAGACGGGAAACGCGATTGTGTTTTCCCCGCACCCCGGCGCGAAGCGCTGCATTCTTGAGACCGTCCGTATCCTGCGCGAAGCGGCCGAAGCCGCCGGCTGCCCCAGGGGCGCGATCGGCTGTATCGAGCTCCTGACCATGGAGAGCACAAACGAATTGATGAAACTGTCCGACCTGATCCTCGCCACCGGCGGCGGCGCCATGGTGAAGGCGGCGTACTCCTCCGGCACGCCGGCCATCGGTGTGGGGCCGGGCAACGGCCCCGCGTTCATTGAGCGCTCCGCCGACATCCGACTGGCCGTGAAGCGGATCATGGACTCCAAGACCTTTGACAACGGGACAATCTGCGCGTCCGAACAGTCGATTGTGACGGAGGCCTGCGTCCAAGAGGATGTTGTGGCCGAACTGCTCCGCCAGGGCGCCTATTTTTTGAGCGCGGAGGAAAAAGAAAGCGTGAGCGCGGTGTTGATGCGGCCGGGCGGAACGATGAACCCCCAGATCGTCGGAAAATCCGCGCAGCACGTCGCCGGCCTGGCGGGCCTCCGCGTCCCGGCGGACACAAGGGTTCTGGTCGGCTTTGAAACAGAGGTTGGCGGCAAGACGCCGTTTTCGAAAGAAAAGCTCTGCCCGGTGCTGGCCTTCTATGTGGCGCCGGACTGGGAGGCCGCGTGTGAAACATGCATGCAGATTCTCCGTCACGAAGGGGCCGGGCACACCCTCATCATCCATTCCAACAACGAGAGCGTCATCCGGGCGTTCGCCCTCAAAAAACCCGTCAGCCGGATCCTCGTGAACACACCCGGCGCCCTGGGGGGCATCGGCGCCACCACCAACCTGATCCCGGCGCTCACTTTGGGCTGCGGGGCCGTGGGCGGCAGCTCCACCTCGGACAACATCGGGCCGCTCAACCTGATCAATGTCCGCCGGCTGGCGTACGGCGTGAGAGAAATGGACGACATCCGCGCGCCGCAGGCGCCGGCGCCCGCCGACGGCGACGCGCTGCTGCAAGCCATTGTGTCCAGGGTGCTGGAAAAGCTCGGCCGCTGACGCGGACAGCGCCGGCGCACGGCGCATGACAAGGGAGTATGAAGGATGCGCAATGACCAGATCGAGACCATCGCCCACAGGGTTCTGAGCCGCCTGTCTGCGCAGTGCGTCGAAGTGGAGGCCTCCGGGCGCCACGTGCACCTGAGCCGGGCCGCCGTAGAAGCGCTGTTTGGGCAAGGATACGCGCTCACCAAAAAAACGGAGCTCAGCCAGCCCGGTCAGTTCGCTTGCCTCGAACGGGTCGCCGTCCGGGGCCCGAAAAGAACCCTCGAAAACGTCGTCGTTTTGGGTCCGGAGCGCGCGCAGACACAGGTGGAAATCTCCGCGACAGACGCGCTGGCGCTCGGTGTAAACGCTCCGGTCCGCATGAGCGGTCAACTCAAAGGGACCCCCGGGGCCAGATTGATCGGCCCCCGGGGCGAATTTGACATCGGCGAGGGCGTCATGGTGGCGAAACGCCACATCCACATCACGCCGCCGGACGCGGCCCGCCTGGCGCTCGCGGACAATGAGGATGTGGACGTGACGGTGTTCGGCGGGCGCGGGACGACGTTTCACAACGTCACGGTGCGGGTGTCGCCGTTTTTTGCGACCTGTATGCACATCGACTACGACGAGGCCAACGCGTGCGGACACGCGAAAGGCATGGCGGGCCTCATCCAAAAGACAAGGCGGCGCGCGGGGGAACCATCATGAACCAGGCGATTTATATCGTGGAATACTCCAGTATTCCTATAGGGATTTATGTGCTCGACCGCATGGTGAAACACGCACCGGCGGACATCCTCTACGCGAAACCGGTCTGCATTGGGAAATTTCTGATCGTCGTGGGCGGCGGCGTCGACGACGTCCGGGAGGCCCAGAGGGCAGCGGCCAGCGCACAAAACGCCAAAGCGCTGCAGCAGTATCTGTTGACCAACGCCCACAGCGAGATCCTCGCGCACTTTCGCCGCGCCCCGGGCCAAAAGAGCGCCGCGGGCGGACCCGCCGTCGGGATTTTGGAGACCAGGCACGCGGCCAGCGGCTTTTACAGCCTGGACGCGGCGCTCAAATGCGGGAACGTCCGGCTCGAGCACCTGTGGCTTGGGCACTTTATCGGGGGAAAATTCTGCTATGTTCTGCGCGGCCAGGTGGCAGACATCCATTCCGCGTTTGTCGCCGCCCAGAAGGACCTGGACCCGTCCGAGATCGTCGACAGCCAGATTCTCCCCGCCATGGACAAAGCGGTGATGGCCTGTTTGTTCAGCGCGCATTTTGTACAAAATGCGCGCTGAACGCGCGTGAGGGCGGTCAGCACACATTAAACAATATGCAGTATCTTTATAGTAACTTATGGCCGCTTCGCGGCAATAAAGCAGAAAGTTATTCTGCTTCACGCTATCACTATACCATTTTTCATGTTCGCAAATATTACATGTTCGCAAAGGGTGTAGATAAAATTTATTGGTAAAACATCTTTACAAGAGCGGCAAGATATGATATACTGGCACCAAATGGAATGGGGGGATGTCAGCAGATGGACAAATCGAATTCAGAACTTG
>JAIRML010000067.1 GCA_031258665.1 Oscillospiraceae bacterium
CCGCTGTCCTCCACAGGCGCGATCGCCTGGGCGCTGCCGTACGCCTGCCACTCGGCCCGGTACGCCGCCGCGGACACAAACCCCGTATACCGCGCGTCGGGCGCGCCGGCGTTGGGTTCCGGGCCCGCATACGGCGCCTCAGGCGCAAACACACGCAGATCCTCCCGCGTGACAGGGCGAACCGAGGCGTTGTAGGCCGTAAACGCCTCGTCGTAGGAGCGCAGGCCAATCGTGCCGCTCACAAAGCGGCTGTCTTCAAACGTCGTGACAAGTTCGTCGTCCAGATATACGGCAAATCTCTCCCCGTAGGCGACCACCTTCAGCGTGTAGATCTGGCCGGGCACAATGGTCCGCGCCACCTGCCTGAGATCGTGCCAGCCGCCGTCCGCATAGCCGATCACCACATGGCTGGTGCCGGCCGCGGCCGGCCCATAGCGCCCGATGCCGACGAAGTACCCGTTGTACCCGTCCGCGCCGTCCCGGAGGTCCGTCGCCCGGAGCATGAGACCGCTGTTGTTGCGCGCGATGTCGTCCACCGACAGGCGGACCTCCGCGACGTAGTCGGTCCAATACGCGGCGCCGGCCACGCTCAGATAGGCCTTGTGGTTTGTGCTCCGCTCGAAGCGGATGCGCGCCGGGTCGTCCCCCGCGAGGGAGACAGTGCCGTTCGGGCTGATCCACGCCCAGTCGCGCCGCATGTCCTCCGGCGGGCCAAACCCGTCGTACGCCGCCGCCGGCGCGTTCGGATTGGGCGCCAGCTCGCCGCCGCCGGACACCGGGGGCAGCGCATATTCCTCGCTCTCCTTCACGGCGCCGCCTATGGCCGCCCGGATCTTCACATAGTAGGTCGCCTCCGGATCCAGCCCCGTGATCTGCGCGGCGCCGCCGGTGAAGCCGGACACCTCCGCCCGGTAGACGCCGGACTCTGTGCCGTACACCACGCGATACGGCGTCTCCTGGGCGCTGAGGTTGGTCGTCAGCCGGACCCCCGCCTCCGTCCGGCCCACGCTGCCGACGACGAGGTCGCCGATGGCTCTGCCGACGAGGACGACCTCGACGGAGGACACCGTGAGCCCGTCGGTGAAACGCAGGTTGTTCAGCTGCTCATGGCGGAACTGAAAGTCGCCGCTTGTCTTCGTCTTCAGGTTTGACACCGTGGCCGCGCCGCCGGACAGATCGATCTCCTCGCTGTACCGGCTGTTCACCAATACCCGGCCCGCGCCGGTCCCGCGGACGATGAGCCGGTAGTTCTCCGCCGCCGGCACCACCACATTGTCAAACTCGGTGTACGCCGCGCCGCCCTGCCGGACCGCGCGCCCGTCGCGCCGCACGACTGTCTCCGACGGCGCGCCGATGCGCGGAAATTGAGAGACCCTGAGCCGCCCGGCGCCGTATGGGATCAGCTCGACCGGCTCCGTCATGGTCTCGTCATAGGGCGTGATGAACGGCTGCGGGCCGGCCATGTTGCCGTCCAGCGTCCATTCCGGGACGATCTGCCCCGTGGCCTTCAGCGTCACGGGCGCGGTCTCCGCGCTGAAGGGCTGCAGCGGGACCTGCGCCGCCTCCTCGACGGCAAAGCCCGCCGCCGGGTCGTCGTAATCGACCACCAAACCGTAGTTCCAGCGGCTGGCCGCGTACACCTCGCGCGTCGGGTGGTCCCCATGGCGGGACACCTTCAGCTCGCGCAGGTCGTTGCCGTCCGTGCCGTCCAGACGCCGCCACTCCTCGTCGATCTTGAGGCCGTAGATCAGCGCGCCTTTCTCAATGCCGACGGAGTTGTTGTACCAGGTGGACGCCGTGATCTCGCTGGGGAAGACCAGGTTCACCGCATCGCCGTACGTCCACACCCGGTCCACCGTGTAGTACGCGCCGGACACGACGCCCTCGCAGACCGCGCCGTTGACCGTGACAACCGGATCGACCGCCCACGCGGGGATGCGCAGCTTGAGTTCGAACGCCGCCTCGTCGCCGCCGTAGGAGAGCGCCACGGTGTCTTTGAACGGGTAGTCCGTCTTCTGGCTGAACCGGGCCGTCTTGCCGTCGGCCACCTTGGCCGTCACCTGGTTTGGGCCGTAGGCCGTGACGGCGAGGCCGCCGCCGTACGTCGCCATCCACATCGACTGCACAAACTTCGCCCACCCCATGTGGTAGTTTGAGAAGCAGCAGTCGTACCCGCTCGGCGCGCCGAACGTGACGCTGTCGCCGTGGTCGTTGGCGAACCCGTAGCTGCCCATCGTGGCCAGCACCTGGTTTTGCTGGACAAAGTAGACATGGCCTGTCCCATCGGGCGTCGTCGCGGCGGGCAGCGCGTTGTACGCCACCCTTTCGATGTAGTCGCCGATCCACGCGTCGCCGAGGATCCTCTCGGTGATCTCCATCGAGAGCAGGTTCTCCACGATGCCGCAGGTCTCCGTGCCGCGGGTGGCGCGGTTGTCCCGCGCGGCCTCGTCCGCGTTCGGCAGCCCGTCTATGCGCCCGTGGTCGATGCCCCAGTGGAGGATGCCGTTCGCGGCGGCGTCCCGCCACGCGGCGTCTTTGTTGTATTGGTAGTGCACGGCGGGCGTCTTGAGCCCCTGGCTCGTGTTGACCACGTGGTAGCGCGCCGTGGAGTTGTTGTAGATGTCCGCCCAGTTGTTCGTCTGACCGATCAGCGTCTCGCCGAGGCGCAACAGCCACTCCGTGTCCTCCGGGCGCTCCGCGTCGTACAGGCGGTTATACAGCCAGTAAACGCTGTCGACGTTGTCGCCGCCGCGCGCGTCCGCCCAGTTCGTGAGCCTGTATCTGGACAAATTGTCCGCCTCGTAGTGGAAATACGCCTCCATAAAGGGCAGCACGCGCGCGTCCGGCGCGCCGATGTGTTCCGTGTACCCGTAATAGTCCCGCAGCGCCAGCAGGACAGGCATGTTCGGCCACCAGTCGCCCAGGCTCGTTGGGCCGAAGGAGCCGTTTGCGCGCTGGCTGCCCAAGACGGCTTCGATCCACTGCATCGCCTCGGCTTTCAGCGTCTCGTCGTCCAGTGTAAACGCCAGCGCCACCAGGCCGCGCATATAGTAAGGCCCGCGCTCCCACGCCTCGCCGGAGGCGGCGCCCAGCCAGCGGCTGGTGGCCGCGTTGTACTCGTTGAACAGGTGCATGTGGCCGGTCAGGCCGTTCTTTTGCAGGAGAAGCTGGTTTTCCAGCCACCCGCTGGCGCGGACGGCCGACAGCGGCAGCGCCGCGAACGCGTCGGGCACGAGCGCCCCCTGGTTGCTGTAGTAGTTGGCGTTGCCGGCGCGCACGGCGGCGGCGGATGAAAACAGTGCGGTCTGGGCGGGCAAGAGCACCGCCAGCGCCACACACAGCGCAACGAATCTCTTGGGTCGCATATGTACACACTCCTTCTTTTTCCGCTTGGCTGCTCCTCATTTTATTTATTATACAGGAAGCGCTCTCCGCCGTCTTTACACTTTTTTGGCGTTCATGGGCACATTTTTGATATTTGAAGCTGTCTGCCCCGTGCAAACCGGGAGATTTTTGGGTAAAGGAGACAAAACCCCAGTACAAGGACAGGGCAGCTGGCGGCGGGCGGGAAATGCAAAAATTTACAAATAGTTACACATTTGGGCTGACGATGCGGAAGATGAAACGGCCGCGCAAAAAATTTTTTGCCGCTGTTCTCCGCTGGCTTGTGAGTTTGATGGGGAAACGGCGCGGATATGCGCCTTTTTTGCGCCCCAAAAGACGAACAAACGGAAATGAGGGAAAAAAGGACAATTGACAGTTGATTGAATTTTAAGGTATAATTTGTTCGCCTTGTCGGAGAATCACGAAGAAAAGACGCGGAATTTGGGTGAAGAAGAAGCGCAAAGAAGAGGCGCGAAGAAGAGCAGGGACAACAGCGTTTTCTCATGTTTCTTCAAAAGCGGCTGAGCGCGAAGCCTTGAGGGGCCTCGGGCGGAGGTCACGCCGCCCGAGTCGAAGAGGTCGGTGGGAGGGATTGAGATGAGATTTTGGGAAAGAAATCGCGGGTCTATCTCTGTGATGCTGTCCATCATTTTGCTGCCCACGATGACGTTTGTGGGGTTGATTGTGGACTCCGCCAGGGTCGATCTGTCGCGGGCGCTGGTGGAGAGCGCCGGCGAGCTCACGACCAACGCGGCGCTGGCCAACTACGATACGGTGCTGAAGGATGTCTACGGTCTGTTTGCCATGTCGCAAAGCGCCGACGACCCGGACGCCGCCCTCCAGGAGAATCTGGAGCGATATTTCAAAAACACGCTGCAGGCGCACGACCTGCTTGAGAGCGGCGATGGGGAGCTGCAAAGCGAACTGCTGGGGCAGCTCCAAGATATATTTGCGAAATCGGGGGCACAATCGCGCGACAGTCTGCTGGATGTCGGCTACGAGGCATTCAACGCCAAGTATGTCGACGGCAGCAGCCTGGCCAATCCCAAAATTCTCAAAAGCCAGATTGTGGAATTCATGAAATACCGCGGCCCGGCCAGCATCGGGCTGAGCATCTTGGACTCGCTGTCCATTTTTAAAAAGACGAACGCGCAGGGAGAAGTGACGAATCAAAAGCTCAAAGTGGACGAGGCGCTCGGCGATCTGGGTGAGGCGAGCGGGAAGTTTTACGACGCCATCGCCACCTATGACGAACGGGTGGAGGCGTATCGGCAGGCGGAAGCGGCGTTCGAGAGCCGGATGGGGGAGATCCGATCGAAGCTGCAGGCGGCCAACGAGACGATCATCCGGTATCTGCTCATGTCTGTGGACACCGGCGATCTCACGCATGTGAAGAAACGGACGGTCCCGGTGACAAACGACGAGGGGGAAGAGATCGGCACGCGCGACGTGTATTCTCTCCAGGCCTCCGGGGAGAGCGTGTCGGTGACGGGGAGGACCGACGCGGAGTATCGGGCGCAGCTCACGGACATTGTCGGCGGCAGGGACGCCGCGGAGCGGTCGTTGTACGCGACGTTGAGCGGTGAGATCGGGAACCTGAACGCGTACGTGAGCGCCGGCGATATCCCCAAGATCAACCGGATTTTTTCCGCCTACAAGTCTTACGCGGAGTATTTGAAAAAAGTGGTGAAATTGCAGGGGAAGCTGGAAAATCCTGAGAGCGCGGAGAGTTCTGTGCAAAGTGTCTTGCAAGATATGTACGCGATTTCAGAGGCCGTCAAGGCGCAGGTGAACAACTATAAACATATGATTGATCAAAAAAGGGCGGAGGTAAACGAGGCGGTGGTGTATGCCACCCATGAGATCGTGACATTCGACGCGGCGCAAAAGGCCATCGCGGAGGAAAAAGTGCGCGAGAGCAAGTTTTTAAAACTGCTCGGCGGGGCAGACGCCATTTCTTATGCGATTGAGCAGGGGGAAAAGGTCATCGAGGAATTGAAAAAGGTGGTCAAAGAGAACAATCAGTTGGATGTTGGCAACAAAGCATACGCGTCAGAAAGCAGCGGCAACGGCGGCAAAGATGATTTTTATGCCACGATGAACAGCACATATGAGAAAAACAAGGCGATGTTTAAAGAGGACGATATCGTGGAGATCATCAGGCAGCTGCAGGCCGGAAGGGACTACCTTGGTCAGGTGAGAGAGCTTGTAGACGGATATAGTTTCTATGGGAAGTCCATGGAGGAGAAGGCATGCGATACAGTAGACAAGGCCATCGACGCCGTCAAGGCAAAAGAAGACGTCATGGCGCTCGCGCGTCGATATGGGGAGGGGACGCTCTCAAGTGCCGCCGTCACCACAGAATGCGGTGGTTTTTTCGATCAATATGTGGTGGCAAAGGTGCGTTTGCCGGCGAAGAGCGGCACGGTGTATCTGAAAAAGATCAGCGAATCCGTGGACGGTCACGTTGTGCCGTCGTTTTACATCTATCTTGTGAGCAATTATGGCTACAAAAAAGATGAGGATACGAGCGCGGATAAGAAAATGGGAGACAACATCAAATCGAGTGCGAGCGATTTGAACAAACAGGGAAAAGAAGAGGCGGCGCTGAAGACGGATGGCGTGCAATACAGCGTGGACATTTTTGCGAATTCGCCCTCTGTTTCAGGCGGAGAATCGCCGGGGGATTTTGAAGACGTCGACAAAGACGACAAAAAGGGAGCGTCCCAGCAGTTCTCCAACATGCAGGGGGCGGCCTCCGATATTTTGGGCGTATTGGGAGGGGTGCTGGAAGACGCGCGTGACAATATTTTGGTGTCGGAATATGTCTTTCAGAACTTCTCTTATTACACCTGTGAAAAAGAGGAGGATTTTGACCCTGCCAACTACAAGACATTGACCAATGTAAAGATCAGCGGGGAGAACAATGCCATCTATCGAACGGAGATTGAGTATATTCTCTTCGGAAACCAAGGGAACAAAGAGAAGAAATTTCTCTGGTTCACGACAAAAAGCGCAACCGGGCCGGAGAGCAATGTGGCGGTCGCGAAACAGTATATCTTTGCCATTCGTTTTCTGTTCAACAGCATCTACGCGCTGACAGACAAAAAAATCGACGCCCAGACCCTCCCCCCCGCCATGACCATCCAAGCGGCCACCTGTGGTGTGTTCCCCTACCAACTGGCGCAGGTGGTCATGAAACTGGCCCTATCGCTGGCCGAGTCGACCATAGACCTGTCAGACCTGATGGACGGCCAAAAAGTGCCGCTGTTGAAATCAGCAGACACATGGCATTGTTCTCTCGATGGGTTGATCAATAAACTGAGGGAAGAAGCGGTGGATAATATTAAAGAGACGATAGAGAGGAAAGGAACGGAATACATAGGACAGTTGCAGGAGGCAATTGATGACGCTGGGGAATGGACTGTTGGAAAAGTAAATAATTTAAAAAGGACAATTGATAGTGAATTTACGGCTGCAGTGAGCAATACACTCAACACCGCAGCCGCATCAATGGCACAAATTGCCACCGATAAAATTCAAATGAAGTTTGTTGAATTGTTTACTACAACAGGAGAAAATGTGTTGACTAAAGAGTCGCTGGAAGCGGAAGTCGATGTCGCGTTGGATCAATATATAGAAGATTTTAGTGATGAAGAACACATTGTGGAAACGCTGATGGCTCTCAAATTGGAGGTCAAAGATAAAATTACAGAGAAGCTATATCCGCATCTGGACGCGGCGGCAAAAAATATTTCTGACGCAACCAACGGGCTTGAACTTGACGCGACAATGTTCAAAGAACTGCAAGACAAAGTCGGCGAAGCTGTTACAGGGTACATTGCTACGGTAACAAATACAATATCCGATAAAGTCGGCACATTTATCGGTGATGCCACTGGCAAGTTGAAAGATCTTGTACAGACAAAAGGGGAAAAGATTTTAGATGATGTCGGTGAGAAGCTGTCACAAAAAACGTCGGAATTGCTCGATTCGTATTTCCCCACAAAAACCACGAAGATAGAAGGCACAAAAAACGCGGGCGGAGAAACATCCAGTTCGACAGACACCATTTTCAAATTTTCGTACAAGGATTATCTGAGATTGTTCTTGTTTCTGAAACTGGCCTGTGGAGGTTCTGACGGCACAATGCTTCGCATTGCCGATGTCATTCAGCTGAATCTTGGTTCCGGCATGAAAGAATACGCGGTTCATTATGGCCGGGCGGGCAGTCCGGCCCACGCCAAGGGCGGCCAGTTCAGGATGAATAAAGCCTACAGCTATGTGGAGCTGAATGTCGCGAGTCGCGCTGGCTGGCCGGGGATGAGCTGGGCTGAGAGGCCGGAAGGGATGGCGGCGAAGATGGCCGAGTGGAGACGAGGGGGAATGAACGCATAGGAGGACGAGAGCAAA
>JAIRML010000075.1 GCA_031258665.1 Oscillospiraceae bacterium
GTGTATGGTGACGTTCAGCCGCTCTTTTTTGACAGGCGGGCGACTGAGAGGAGATAGAACACAAAGCCGGTGGCGAGGAGGATGAGGATATTGACGCCCCAGGGGATCTCACCGCCGCCGGCGAAAAAAACGATGCCCATCTCCGCGCGAAAGTCGGAGAGGACCTCCGGCGGCGCGTGGGCAAAAGAGGCCGCCAATGGGGCCTCCATCATCACCTGGCGGAAAAGCACGCCGGCGTGAGAGATCGGGAAAACTTTGATGACAAACTGCACGGCCGCCGGCAGTGAGCCGATGGGGATGTAGATGCCCGTCAAAAAGCCGATCAGCGTGCCGAGAATCGTGCTGACGGTTGCGAAGGCGTTGGCACTCTTTAAAAAGGTCGTGAGGAAGAAGAGGGGGCCGCTGCTTGCGAAGACAGAGAGCAAGATGAGCCCCAAAATTTTGCAAAGTGCGCCGGCCGGCAGCAGGACGCCGCCGTAGGCGACGATGTAGAGTTCGGCAAAGACGAGGGAGACCAGCGTCAGGAGGACGCCGACCACATACGCGCTTGCGATGTAACTTCCGGCGAGCGCGCGCCGGGAGATCGGCGTGGCGGACAGGTCCCGGATGATGCCCTGGGCTTTGTCCGTGACCATCGTGCCGAGCGCGCCCAGCGTGGTGGTGACGCCCGTCGCGGCAAGCATCCCGGCCATGATCCAGCTGTCCATGAGAAAACGGCTGCCCGGGATATCGGGCAGCGCCGCGCGCATCGTGTCGCCGAGAAAGAGAACATAGAGGCCGATGATCACGATGACCCCGAGGAACGAGAAAAACACGGATGTTCTGTCCCGAAAGAACACAAGAAGGTGGCGCCGCCACAGAGCTGTCATGACCGGATCTCCTTCCCCGTGATGCTGAGAAACACATCGTCCATCGTGCCGCTCTTCACCTCAATGTCCGTCGTGAGGGGTCCGCAGGCTGCCAGAATGGGGATGCTGTCCACGGTGTGCCGCAACCTGACCGTGACAGCCCGGCCGGAGACGTCGTAAGACTCATAGGCCGTGGGGATGGCGTCAAGCGCGGCGCGCAGGGCGGGCAGGTCATCCGTCCACAATGTCGCCGTGTCGGAGGTGTGGGCGCGGCGCAACGCGGCCGGGGTGCCGCGCGCGGCGATCTTCCCCTCGTCGATCACGATCACATGGTCGGCCCCGGCGGCCTCCTCCATATAGTGCGTCGTCAAAAAAACGGTCATACCGGTCTCGGCGCGCAGACGGCGGATCGTCTCCCAGATGTTCCGGCGTGTCTGGGGGTCGAGGCCCGTCGTCGGTTCGTCGAGGAACAACACACGAGGTCTGTGGATCAGCGCCCGCGCGATGTCCGCGCGGCGCCGCTGCCCGCCAGAAAGCTTGCCGTACGGGCGGTCGGCAAAGCCGCCGACGCCGGCGGCGGCCGACGCCTGCTCACAGAGCGCGGCGAGCGCGCGCCGGGTGTGCCCGTAAAGACGCCCGCGTATCAGGATGTTTTCGCGGACGGTGAGAAGCGGGTCGAGCAGACTCTCTTGGAAGACAACGCCGATAGACTTGCGGATCTCGGCGTCATCCCGCCCGAGAAGGTGGCCGCAGACGGTCACCTCGCCGGCGTCGTGCGGCAAGAGGGTGCAGAGGATGGAGACGGTCGTCGACTTGCCCGCTCCGTTCGGCCCCAGAAACGCGAAAAGCCCGCCTTGCTCCACCTCAAAACTGATGTCATCCACGGCGCGGACCGCGCCGTACGACTTTTTGAGATGTGCGACGGAGATGATGGTCGGCATCTGTCACGCACCCCCTGTTTGCCGGCCCCGGCCGTTTCGCCCATCATATCATAGTGGGCGGGGAAAAGCAAGGCGGCCCTGGCTCCCGAACTTTTTGTTCGACTTTTGGCAGACGGCATGATATAATTTCTCAGATTGTCCCGGGCTCTGCGCGGGGCATGGGGATATAAGGGGAGGAAGCGGCGGTATGGTCGTTGATTTTCACGCGCATATCTACCCGGATAAAGTGGCCGGCAAAGCGGTCGAAAGCGTGGCCAAGTTTTATACCATCACGGTCCGGTGCGACGGCACGGCCGAAGACCTACTGGCGCGCGGGCGCCAGGGCGGAGTGGACCGGTTTGTGATCCTGCCGGTGGCGGGTGTCCCGGCCCAGGTGGAGAGCATCAACAACTTCACGGCGGAGATCTGTCTGGCCAACCCGCAACTCATCGGCTTCGGCACCCTCCACCAGGAGATGGAGCACCCGGAGGACGAGATCGCCCGGATCCTCTCCCTCGGGCTCAGGGGGATCAAACTGCACCCAGACATGCAGATGTTCCATATCGACGACGAGGGCATGTATGAGATCTACGATATGATTCAGGGGCGGCTGCCGCTGCTTCTGCACTGTGGGGATTATCGCTATACTTACTCCCACCCGGCACGTCTCGCGAAGGTGTTGGACCTGTTTCCGAAACTCACTGTGATTGCCGCCCACTTTGGAGGCTGGTCGCTGTTTGACCTTGCGCGGGAATATTTGGGGAACCGGTCCTGCTACCTTGACGTCTCAAGCTCCATCATGTTTTTGGGGCAGCAGCGCGCCGCGGAGTTGATCCGGCTGTATGGGGCCGAGCGGATTCTCTTTGGCTCGGATTACCCGATGTGGGACCCGGGTGAGGAGAAGCAGCGCGTGGACGCGATGGGACTGTCCGATCGGGAGCTGGAACTGATCTACGAGAAAAATGCGTTGGACATTTTAGCACCTTAAACGCTATAAACGCTATATTTCCCGTACCTATTAACCCACCGAACGGAAATTTGCCACGCTCATTAAAAATCCATGCTGTTCATACTCCACTTTTGTGTTCGGCTGTGCAAGCATTCCCGGGTCTGTTGTTGTCAGTCCGACAGCCTTAATACCTTCCCGGCCAATTATATCACTTGCGCTTAACTCTCCGCCCTGAACAATCACATAGTCAAGATTACTGTCGAAAACAATCACCGTGTTAGGCTGCATCCAAAGGGAGATATACACCGCCGCCGCCACGGCGGCAGCAGCGAGCGCCGCTCGTTGGGCTCAGCGCAGAGCGGTTTGAAGCCGCTCCCGGCGGGCATCCTTGGCAAACAATCGCTTCATCCGGGCCTCGTGGGTTTCCGAGAAGGTGAGCGTCCGGGCGAGTTCCTCGTCGGGCGGGATCTGCGCCAGCTTCTCTTCGACGTCGGCCGGCAGGGCTTGGCACAGGAGTTCCTCATACGCAAATTCGCGCTTGCCGGACCGCTTGTCACGCGCCATCGGAGGGCACCTCGTTTCCCATCAATTTCCGCAGCCGCGCCCGTATTCGCGTGAGACGGTTGTCAACCTGCTTGGTCTCAAGGCCCAGCGCCGCGCCGATCTCGCGGTAGCTCGTGAGTCAAGAGTTCAAGCCGTCAAGAGGCGGCTGGGATGTCAGTAGAATCAAGAGGGCGGAGTTGCTTGGCGGAAATTATTTGGTTTATGGGTAAATCGGGCTGATTATGCAA
>JAIRML010000153.1 GCA_031258665.1 Oscillospiraceae bacterium
AGCGCCTGCCGGTCCGTGTTGATGGCCACAAACTCCACGCCCCGCATCCCCGCGGACATCATGCGGCCCACGGCGTTGTTACCCGCGCCGCCGATCCCGATCACTTTGATGGATACCACGTTGTCGGAACCCAGATCCATTTCAAACGGCATGCTGCCTTCCTCCTGTATTCTCAGCTTGCCCGGAGGCCTGTCCGCCATGCGGCCGCGCTGCCGCGCTAT
Source organism: Oscillospiraceae bacterium (assembly GCA_031258665.1). Lineage (GTDB taxonomy): Bacteria > Bacillota > Clostridia > Oscillospirales > UBA929 > JAIRTA01. The sequence goes on from JAIRML010000153.1 coordinate 222, forward strand.
GCGGCCGGACTCTCCGGGCCTTCGGCGGCCGGTGTCTCCGCCGTGTCCGCCCTGTCTGTCTCATCCGATTCCGTACCGGCTTCGTTTGGGGCCTCCGACGGCACGGAGGCGGGCAGGTAGGACGCGATTTTTTCCCCGGCCCGCGCCAGATCCAGTGACCCTCTCGCGCCGGCCGGGAGTTTTTTGATAGATTCTTCCATAAACGCGAGCTTGATGTCGATGTCGTCCGCCGTACCCAAGATGACATGGAGACGATTTTCATATTCCAGCGTGATCTGATCCAGGCGGGACACATCGATTTCGGACACCAGGGCCGACAGTGAGCGCCAGTGCAGTGACAGCAACAAAGTCAGCGCGGGCCGCAGCCGTTCCCGCTCGTTCTGCGGCAGGGCCATGTCGTCGCCCAGAGCGGGGGAGAGCAGTGTGATCCCCTTCACAACAGGTTTCGGGACCGCCGTGTGGACCGTGATTTTTTCCAGCAGCTTGCCCGAATCGTCGATCATCCAAAAGGCCCCCCCGTGCGGAACCATGCCCACCGAGACGCGCTCCGTGATTTCGATGACAATGGCGCCCGGCAGCCGGCGCCGCAGGCGCACTTGTTCGACATAGGGGAATTGGTCGAAGATGGCCCGAATGGCGGCGCTTTTGCGAAGAAAGAAGAGGTTGTCCCCCTCTTTGAGGCCGGACGCCGCCACGATGTCGGCGGGGGCGTAGATGGTGGACCCCTCCACCTCGATGCGGGTCACCTTAAAAAACACGCCGACGGCCAGCGTCACAGCCGCCCCGATCAGGGCCAGACTCAATAGAGAATAGACGGGACCGCCCCGCCTCTTTCTGCGCCGTTTGCGATTTTTTTGTATGTGACGTGGCATGGTCGTTTCCTCAATCGCACAAGCGTCCGGCTGCCCGCTGGGCGGGGCCGTTGGCGCCGGCCTCTTCTTCCACGCGGCGGACGTCGGCGCCGAGCGCCGCCAGCCGCCGCTCCGGCGCCTCGTACCCGCGGTCGAGATGGCGCAGGCCGGTCAGCCGGCTCTCCCCCTCCGCGCCGAGCGCTGCCACCAGCAGCGCCGCGCCGCCGCGCAGGTCGGTGGCGCACACGTGCGCGCCGTACAGGCGCGACACCCCGCACACGACGGCGACGCGCCCGGCCACTTTGATGTCGGCACCCATCCTGGCCAACTCGCCGACATGACGAAACCGGTTTTCAAAAATGTTTTCCACAAAAACCGTGGCGCCCTCTGCGCGGGCGGCCACCGCCATGAGCGGGGACTGCGCGTCGGTGGGAAAACCCGGATAGGGCATCGTACGCACGGGCCGCATTGCGTGCAGCGGCGCCTCTCTGTGCAGTGTGATGTGGGTGTGCCCGGCGCGAATTTCGCAGCCGGCCTCGGCCAGGATGGATGTCACGGTGGACAGGTGTTCCGGGCAGATGTCTTCCACCGTGATCGTCCCGCCGGCCGCCGCCGCCGCCGCCAGATATGTGGCCGCAGCGATGCGGTCGGGGAGGATCGTGTGCTCGGCCGCATGCAGCGCGTGCCCGCCTTCGATCACAACGGTGGAAGTGCCCGCCCCGTCCACATGTGCGCCCATGGCCCGCAGAAAGCGCTGCAGGTCCTCAATCTCAGGCTCACGCGCCGCATTGGTGACCCGTGTGACGCCCGACGCGCCGCAGGCGGCCAACATGATGTTTTCCGTGGCCCCCACGCTGGGGAAGGTGAGGTTGATCTCCTGTCCCACCATGTGGCGCCCCCGGCAGATGAGGTTGCCGCCCGTTTCGAGGATCTCCGCACCCAACGCGCGAAGGGCGGACAGATGGAGGTCGATGGGGCGTGGCCCCAGCTCACAGCCCCCTGGGAAACTCATGCAGGCCTCGCCCGACCGCGCCAGGATCGCGCCCAAGAACACAACGGAGGAGCGCATCTCCCGCATCAGACGGTCCGGTATGTCACAGCGGTCCATCGGACCGGGGTCGACCACCACGGCGTTTCCCTCCCGCCGCACGCGGCAACCCAGGTAACGGAGAATGTGAAAGGTCGATTCCACATCGCTCAGCCAAGGGCAGCGGCGCACCACCTGTTCGCCCTCACCCATGATGGCCGCCGCCAAAATCGGCAGCACACTGTTTTTGGCCCCCTGAATGCTGATGGAGCCGCGCAGCGGCCGCCCCCCTCTGATCATCAACGCGCTGTTCATATCAAATCCCCCGCCGCCGCCCGATGCAAGTTGGCGTCCTATGCGCCACTGGCACATCTTATGAAACTTTTGTGGAAAATGTGACCGGTGTCAGGGGGTCTCAGATCTTCTCGTTTGAGCCGCGCGCGCCGCGTTTGGCCGCCAGAGACGTCACAATGTGATAAATCTTTTCGGTCGCGTCCAAAACTGCCAGGTCGCGCAGACGGGCTGATATCGTCTCCCGCTTGGTATTTTCCCGAAGCAGGTCGCTCGCGGCGGCGAACAGCGCCCCGCCCCCGCATTCCGACTCCGGCAGCAACACCGCCGCGCCGCCGCGCGCCAACACGCGGGCGTTTTTCTCCTGATGGTTGCCCGTGACATTGGGCGAGGGGATCAATATGGCGGGTTTGCCCATGGCCATCAGCTCGGCCAGCGTCGACGCGCCGGCGCGCGTGATGAGCAGATCGGCCGCCGCCATGGCGGCGGGCATGTCGTAGAGATATTCGGACAGCCGGATCTCGGGGTGTGCCGCCAGGTCAACGCCGGCCTGACGCACTGCATCCGGCATCCAGCCCCAGCCGAATCGACCGGTGACATGGAGATGCTGAAAGGTCCCTGTCTTGCTCTCGCGCCGGATAAAATCCACCATGTGCCGGTTCATGTCGCGGGCCCCCAGAGAACCGAAATAAGAGAGCACAACGGGCCTCTCGTCGAGCCCGAGCGCGCGCCGCGCCGCGCCGCGGTCCGTCTCCCAAAATGCCTGCCGCACCGGTGTGCCTGTCACGGACACCCGGTCCGGGCGGCGGTACGCGGACGCGGCCTCCGGAAAGCTGACCAGCACCCGGTCCGCCCGGCGGGCCAGCAGTTTGGTGGTGAGACCCGGCAGCGCGTTGGACTCGTGGACCGCCGATGGGATGCCGCGCCTGCTTGCCATGTACACGAGGGGAAAGCTGGCGTAGCCGCCGGTCCCGAGGACGGCGTCGGGCGCAAACTCGTCCAAAATGCGCCCGGCGGTCCTGAGACTGCCCGTGAGGCCGCCCAGCACCTTTAGATTGTACCACAGCGCCGCCGGCGTGAGCCGATGCCGCAGGCTGCGAACCGGCACCGTTTGGATGCGGTACCCGGCGCGCGGCACGAGGTCGCACTCCATGCCGCCGTCGGCGCCCACAAACAGGATCTCGGCGTGCGGGTGCCGCGCCCGCACCAACCCAGCCACCGCCAGCGCCGGATTGATGTGGCCCGCCGTCCCGCCGCAGGCAAACAAAATTCTCATCGGAATCCCTCCGTCATCCCCGGCGGCGTCAACCCGATTTGGGGGCGGGAATTTGGCGGGAGACCGCCAGCACAATACCCATCTCCATGAGCTGAATGAGCAGGGAAGTCCCTCCGTAACTAAAAAACGGCATGCTCATGCCAGTTACGGGGATCAGATTTGTGACGACCGCCACATTGAAGAAGGTCTGCATCGCGAGCAGGGTGACGATGCCGGTCACCATAAGGGAACCGAAACGATCCCGCGCGTGGATGGCGATCCAATACCCGCGCAGGATGAGTACGGCAAACAGCAGCAGCACAATGCACGCGCCGATGAGGCCCAGTTCTTCACAGACAATGGCGAACACAAAGTCGTTGTGCTCCTCCGGCAGGTAGAGATATTTTTGCCGGCTCTTGCCGAGGCCAAGCCCGAACATCCCCCCGGAGCCGATGGCGTACAGGGACTGAATGGCCTGGTAGCCGCTGCCCTGCGGGTCCAGAAAAGGGTCGCGCCAGATCTTGATGCGCTGCATGGCGTAAGGCAGCACCCGGCCCAAAAAGTCCGTCGTCAGAATCAGATAGGCCCCGAGACCGCCGGCGCTGAGGAGACCGGCAAACCAGCCCCAGTGCACACCGCCGACAAACATCAGTGCCCCGCCGACGCCCAGAATCAGCACCGTGCCGGACAGGTGCGGCTCCAGGTACATGAGAAAGGAGATGGCGCCCAAGATGGTCACGAAGGGCAGCACCCCGTGGCGGAATGTCTTCATACGGCCCTTGTAGACGGAGATCATCGCGGAGAAACACACGATGACCGCCAGTTTTGCGATCTCCGAGGGTTGAAACTGAAAAGGCCCCAGGTTGATCCACCGCTTGGCGTAATTCCGCTCCACGCCGATGAGGAGAACCAGAACCAGCAGCGCGATGGAGGAGGCCATGAGCGGCACGGCGAGCGGGCGGAGGATCTGGTAGTTGATTCGGGAGATGAGCAGCATGAGGGCCATTCCCATCACGGCAAATAGCCCTTGGCGTATAAAGTAGTAAGCGGCGTTGTAGCCCGTGTCCTCGTCGCTCAGCGCCGAGGCGTAGCTGGCGGAAAACATCATCACGAGCCCAATGACGGAGAGCATGATGACCAACATGAGAAAAGGCAGGTCCATGGGCCCTTTGTGGGGTCTCTCGAGCGTCTCCGGCCCGCCGTATGCGCGTGCGTTCGGGTGGCGGCCCGTGTCCAACTCATCCATCAACATCCCGCCTTTTCCAAAGAATTCCTCTGTGTTGCTTTAGTACCTTATTGCCGCTTCGCGGCAATAAAAAACAAGAACTTGGGTTGTGGGCTGCATGGGCAGCCCACGTTGGTAACTTATTGCCGCTTCGCGGCAATAAAAAACAAGAATTTGGGTTGTGGGTTGCAGGGGCAACCCACGTTGGAT
>JAIRML010000253.1 GCA_031258665.1 Oscillospiraceae bacterium
GATCGGTCCGGGCCAGATCCGCAACGCCGAGGAGGGGCTCTTCACCCTGTCGGCCGGGCAGCCTGTCACGATCGGAGGCCTGCGGTTGGGCGCGTACCAGGTGACGGAGATGGAGACGACCGCCGCCGTTTCGTATCAGGTCTCGGCGGGCGGAGCGTACATGGCCGGCCGGACGGCACCCATACTGCTGGCGCAGGAGGAGACCGCGCAGAGCGTGATTTTCCTCAACGCCGTCGGCGCGCCGTCCATCTCGGTTCGCAAAAAGAGCGGGGCGCCTGGGAACCCGTCGATCGGAGGCGCCGAATTTTCGCTTCGCCGGGAGGGCGGCGGCTACGATTCCGGCCTCGTCCGGACAAACGCCCAGGGGGGCCTCACATTTGCCGGATTGCCGAGTTACCCGCTGTTTGCGGGAACCTATCTCCTGACCGAGGAGTCCGTGCCGGGTGACCGGCATGATCTTCTGTCCGCGCCGATCACATTGGAGATCGCGCCGGACGGGCAAGTCACGGGTATCACGCCGGCCGAGGCCGACAAAGCGCTGGTGAGCGTGGAGGGCCTGGGGACGGGCGCTGTCACCGTCACGGTCACCGACGTGTATCATCAGCCGCCTTCCACCGTGCGTATCCACGGGCGCAAAGGCATCCTCGGCGTGAGCAGCACCGAGGAGCGATTCCGTTTTACGCTGACACAGGTGGCCGATCTGCAGGGCACGCCGCTGGGTGCGCCGCTGTTTGAAGAACGCAGGGCGCAAACCAACGGGTCGCTCACGGTCGGCGCGCCCCAGATGTTCGTTTTCGAGGAGATCGTCTTCCCGGAGGGCGCGTCGGGCGCGTACTACTTCAAACTCACCGAAGAGGCCGGCTCCGCCCCGGACTGGGACTACGACAGCGCCTTCTATGTGGCGCGGGTGGACGTGGACCCCGGCACGGGAATCGCCGCGGTCAGTTGGCCGGGGACAGATTTCTCAAACGACGCGCCGCCGATGTTTGTCAATGTCTACCGCCCCAGCTACTCCATTGTTTTCCATGGGCGCAAAGCCGTCAGCGGTGTGGGCAGTACGGATCGGCCGTTCAGTTTTACACTCGCACAGGTGCGTGACGCCGAAGGGACGCCGCTGGGCGAGAGCGACCCGCGGCTGGCGGCGCCTCTCACAGTCTCAACGGCGGGGGTGATCACTGACGGCGTGACGCAGACTTTCACCTTCCCCGCGATCGAGGATGTCGGTCTCGGCACGTACTATTTCAAACTCACCGAAGACATCGAATCTGTCTTCGGGTGGAGCTACGACAGCGCTTTCTACATCGCGCGGGTCACGGTGAGCGAGGGAGGCGGCGTCGACATTGAGTGGCTGGACCCCCGATATTCGGAAGATGTGCCGCCGCTGTTCCGCAATGTCTACCGGCCGCTGTACACCATGGAGATCCGTGGGCGTAAGGACGTCAGCCATGCCACGGAGGAAGTGTTCAACTTTACGCTCACGCAGGTGCGCGACGCCGCGGGGACACCGCTGGGGGTCAGCGACGAGGAGAAGATCCCCACCCTGAAGGCCTCGACGGCGGGACCCATTGCCCCCGGCGCGCCGCAGACGGTCACCTTCCCCCAGATCGAGAATGTTGCGCCCGGCACCTATTATCTTCGGATCACCGAGGACCCGGGTGATACCGCGCGGTGGACCTATGACAGCGCCGCCTACGTGGCGCAGGTTTTTATGAGCGACACAGGCGCCGTGGCGATCACCTGGATTGACCACCCCGAGTATTCGGAAACGGCGCCGCCGCTGTTTCGCAACACCTACAGCCCGCCCAGCACCTCACATACGCCGCTGCGCAGCAATTCGCCCACCCCGCCGCCAGACGGATCCGATGCGCCGGATGAACCCGGTGAGTCAGGTGAGCCGGGCGAGCCGGGTGAGCCCGGCGGCAGCGCACCCAACCCCCATGACGCCGGCGACAGCCACCCGCCCGGGTACGGCGACGAAGACGCCGCGCCGCCCGCCGGCGGTTTCGCCGGCGGAACCGCCACACCGCCCGGCCGTGTGACGGATATGCCGCGCACAGGCGGCATGCATGTCGTGGGCGGGCTCCTGCTCTTCGGTTTGCTGCTGGCCGCCGGCGGCGGCGCGCTGGCCCTGCTGGACCGTCGGCGCGGCAAGCGCCGGCGCGCCGAATCCGCGCGGGAGTGAGGCGGCCGCGGGGGGGCATATGAGCGCCGCCGCATGAGCGGCACACGCAGACGGAGTGAGGGGCCCGGACGGGCCCCTCACTCCGTCTGCGCGCGGCGACTTCTGCCGCGATGTCAGGGGGCCCTGTGCGGACCCCACATGTTAGCCAGTATTTTCCATAACTCTTTTTCGTCAAACGATTGCCAGCCGCATCGGTTTGTGCTATGATACAAAGGATGATCGATGCCAGGCGCGCGCGGCCCGATCGCCGCGTACAGCGGCGCTCCGGGCGGGGCCTGGTTTGAGACGATGTTCGCAACGATGGGACAGGTAGGAGGCGCGGTATGGTATACACATTTTCTGACCGGATCTCGGGGGTGCAACCCTCGGCCATACGGGAAATTTTTAAAGTCCTGGAGGACCCCACTGTCATCTCGCTGGCCGCGGGCAACCCTTCACCCGAGACCTTCCCGGCTGCCGACATGGCGCGGATCGCCTCCGACCTCTTTCGGGACCGCCCCGGGCAGGCGTTGCAATATGGCATCACGGAGGGGTACGGCCCGCTGCGCGAACAGACGGCCGCCCGGCTCCGCGAACGCAGCGGCGTCGGCGGTCCGGGCGACGACCTGATCATCACCAGCGGCGGCCAGCAGGGGCTGGACCTGGCGGCGCGGGTGCTGCTCAACGAGGGCGACGCCGTCATCTGCGAAGACCCCAGCTTTATCGGTGCGCTGAACGCGCTGCGCGCGTACAACGCGAAGCTCGTGGGCGTGCCGATGGACGCGCAGGGCATGGACGTGGAGGCCCTGGAGCGCACGCTGCGGGACACGCCGCGGGCCAAATTTATTTACACGATCCCAACATTTCAAAACCCCAGCGGCGCCACGCTGCCGGCCGACCGGCGGGCGCGGATGCTCGCGCTCGCGCGCCAGCACCGCGTGCTGATTGTGGAGGACGACCCCTACTTCGAACTGCGCTATTCGGGCACGCCTGTGCCGGCTCTCAAGAGCCTGGACACCGACGGCCGCGTCATCTATCTCGGTTCGTATTCCAAAGTCATCTCGCCCGGTATGCGGGTGGGTTTCGTGTGTGCCCCGCGTGAGATTATCTCCAAGATGACGGTGGCCAAACAGGTCTCCGATGTGCACACCAATCTGTTCTTTCAGATGGTGGTCTCGGAGTACCTGCAGCGGTGCGACCTGGACGCCCACATTGCGGATTGCCGCCGCCTGTACGCCCAGCGCCGCGACCGCATGTTTGCCCATGTGCGCGATTGGGGCGACCGGGTGCGGAGCGCCTGCCCGGACGGCGGGCTTTTCCTGTGGTGCGAACTGCCGGACGGGTACGACGGCACGGCGCTGTGCCGGTTGGGGGGCCGGCGCAAGGTGGCGGCCGTGCCGGGGCAGACATTCGCCGTGGACGATCAGCGCCCGTCCCCCGGGTTTCGCCTCAATTTTTCCATGCCGTCGCCGGCGCAGATCGACCGCGGCATGGCGCTCTTTGGCGAAGCCCTGGACGAGCTGTTGGCCGCACGCGGCTGAGCCGACCCCGCGCGGCGGGGGTGTCCATTTTAAAAAAACAACATGGTTTTATTCTGCGCGCGGCGGGGGTGTCCATTAAAAAAACAACGCGGAAAAGGCGTGATCTTTGTATTATGATAAAAAAGAGAATTTTGAGCGGTGTGCAGCCCAGCGGCACGCCGACGCTCGGCAATTATCTGGGCGCGTTTCACAGTTGGGTCTCGCTGCAGGACGACCCGCAGTACGAGAGCGTGTACTGCGTGGTCGACATGCACGCCATCACGGTCCGGCGGGACAGAGAAGAGCTGCGGCGTCAGACGCGGGAGCTCTACGCGCTCCTGCTGGCGATCGGCCTTGACCCGCAGAAAAACATCCTGTTCATACAGAGCCAGGTGCCCCAGCACGCGGAGCTCACCTGGGTGCTGAACTGTTACACGATGTTTGGCGAGCTCTCGCGCATGACCCAGTTTAAAGAGAAGTCGGCCCGGCACCCCGACAACATCAACGCCGGGTTGTTTGACTACCCCGTACTCATGGCGGCCGACATCCTGCTCTACCAGGCGCATCTCGTGCCGGTGGGCGGCGATCAAAAG
>JAIRML010000294.1 GCA_031258665.1 Oscillospiraceae bacterium
TGGCGGGCGGGCCGATGCGGCTCACAAGGACGGCCCGGCAGTCCGCGAGCAGCGCGACGACGGCGTCCAGGGCGCTGTCGTCGTGCATCCCGCCGTCACAGACGGGCGGCACATCCCGCCGCTCGACCAGCCGGTGCCCCGCTTTGTCGAGCGCGACAACATAAAAATACCGGGCCCGGCCGAAGTGTTCGTTGACGAATTTGCCGTCTGTTGTGGCAATGGCAACGTGTATGGGCATGATGTATCCCTCCGAAGGTCCTCGCTGAGAGGAAAATGTGACGGCGGCGCGAAGAGAGACGCCCCGGCGCTCAGCCCTCTGCTTTGATGTAGGCAAAGGGGTTTTGTGCGTACCAATCGCTGCGGTAGGGGAGCGGGCAGTGCCGGGCCAGCTGTTTGTTGAACTGGGCGTTGGCCAGGATCCGCCGGATCCGGCGGGCCACCTCAAATACGCCGGAAAACCCCATGTAGTTGTAAGACGGGCCAAACAGCGGAAGCAGCGGAAGCCCCTGTTTTGCGGAGATGTTGCCGCCGCCGGAGTGCCCCACGTAGAGGTCGGGGCGCAGCCGCTTCACAAGGTTGATCTGTTCAAACGGCTGTTGGGTGGCGACGTTGAACAGGACATCGTCGATGTTGTCGAGGCTCTCAAAGACAGGTTCGGCGAACTCGTCGTAGTGGTGGCCCTTGAAGCCGACGATCTCCATGCCCAAGTCCTGCAGGATCTCCGCCGTGGCGAGGATGCGCACTTCGCCGCCGCCGAGGAAGGCGGTCTTTCCCCTGAGGATGGGGCGGAAGGGCGCGAGCGCTTTGTCGAGCGCCTGTTCCTCCGACGCGATCAGCCGGTCCGCTTCCTGCGACAGGTCAAAGTGCGCGGCGATCTTGCGGAGCCATCGGCCCGTGTTCTTCCGCCCGATGGGAATCGTGTCGATGATGAAGGGAATGGCGTACAGTGTTTGCAGGTGGCCGAGAAAGTAGTCGTCGTGGGTGCCGCAGATGCTGATGTTCAGTGCGGATTCCAACGCGTATTGAAAGTCCTCCGCGTCGGAGTAGCAGGGCAAAAAACGCACCTGCAGGTCGAGCGCGTTCAGCAGGCGGGTGAGCTCTGTCTCATCCGGGCGGGACATGGAGGAGACGTTCAAAATGTTCACCGTCCGGCTGTCGCGGTAGCGGCGGCGTATCTCCTCCAGTTCGTCCGGCGCCACCTGGCGGTCCGAGCGCCGCACGGGCTTTTTCACAAGCCCCCGCAAAATGCCGTGGTAGACATCGTCGTAGGCGGTGGCCATGACCTTGGTCTTGAACCCGGAGCAGTGCACCGGGACCAGCGTGGCGGCGGTCTCCTCCTGCATCTCGGCCACCACGGCGTCCACGTCGTCGCCGATCAAGGCCGGCACGCAGCTCACGGGGATCAGGATCGTCTCCGGGCGAAACATCCGCTCGGCAAAGCGGATGGCCTCTTTCAGCTTGCCCTCGCCGCCGCCGATGACGTCGGCCTCATCCAGATTGGAGTTCAGCCAGATGAGCCCCTCCGAGCTCGGGTCCCGCAGGCGCTTGAATGTCTGGCTGGTGCCCACCGCGCCGATCGAAGAGGCGCCGCAGCCAATGGGGCCGTGCATGATGATGACGGTGTTGCGCAGTGTGTTGATGATGGCCTGGCTCAGCGTAAACTGGCAGCCCTGTGTCTGTGAAAAGGTGCGGGCGGCCAGGTTGAGGCAGCCGCCCGCCCGGGCGCACCGCACCTCGCGGCAGGTCCCGCCGAAGGCGATGCCGGTACCGAGCCTCTCCTCCCGCACGGGAGGCGTTTTGGCGGATAGATAATTCAAACGGATTCCCCTCTTTCATGCGCGTGTGCTATGCGCGTTTTCAGCGCCCCGAGATCAACAGCGTCAGCAAATCGCTTGTCAGCGTGAGTCCGCCGTTGTAACCCGCGTAGGCCTGCTGGAGCACGACCCGGTTTGTCATCGGAAACGACACCGTGAGCAGCGGCCAGCCGAACCGCGCGGCCAGGTCCCGCTCAAAGACGGTGCCCACCAGCACGGTGGGGGAGAGGCTGTCGTAGTAGCGCTCGTTGGCGTTCGGCGGCCACGCGTCCCGGAGGTGCCGTTCGAGCGACGAGGTGTCGGTGTCGAAGCGGACGAGCGGTTTGAGGCCGCTTTCCCACGTGTCAAAGCGGCGCTCGATCGACCGGGTCTGTGCCTCGTCCAAAAAATCCGTGACGACGGAGAGCACCGGCAGCCAGCCGAGTTCGTCGGCGAGAAAGCGCGACACGGCCGGAGCGTAGTTGGCGTCCCCCGCGATCACGGCGTAGCGCTGCAAGTCGATGTCGTTGTAGATGTCCGCCAAACGCTCCAGATAGTCGTAGTAACGCGTCTCCTCGCTTTGGATCACGGCCTCGGCCACTGGGCGCTCCACGTGCAGCGCGTCCGCCGCGGCCCGCAGGAAGCCGCCGGTCTGCGCCGCGCCCACCGGCAGCGGCAGCACCGTGTGGGGGATGCCGTGAAGGGACTCCAGCACCTGCGCCGATTTGACGCCGTACACGTCTGAGAGCACAAGGGTGTGCGCGGCCTCGGCGGCGCTCTGCAGATCCCGCAGTGTCTCCCCCTCGCCAAAAAAGGTGCGGACGCGCAGGCCGAGGCGGGTCAGCAGGCGCTTGATCTCGGCCAGGTTGCCCTTGTAAAACGCGTCCTGCCCGGGCACAAGGCCGAGGAGATTGACGGTGTCTGGGCGCGCCGCGGCGGCGGGGCGGGTAAAGTGACGGAACAGCCCCGAGAGCACCATGTCGTAACCCTCGTAGGAGTTGCCCTTAAAACTCGGGGTGGGAATCGCGACGACCGGCGCCGCCTCGTCGGCAAACGCCTCGGCCACGGCCTGTACGTCGTCGCCGATCATCTCGACCATGCAGCCGGTGATCACCACGTAGAGGTCGCCGTCCATAAGATCCAACGTAGAGCGGATCTGTTCGCTGAGCCGGTCCTGGCCGCCGAACACGATCTCGCGTTCCACCACATTGGAGCTGCTCCAGGACGCGCCGCCGCAGTAGCCGCC
>JAIRML010000132.1 GCA_031258665.1 Oscillospiraceae bacterium
CATTTCCGCAAACCGCACCCCGCGAGGCGCCTCAGCGCCTCGATCCAACCCCCGTGTTGTTGAAAAACAAAGTTTTTCAACAACTAAAACAAGAATTTGGGTTGTGGGCTGCGGAGGCAACCCACGTTGGTCAGAGGTTCAGGGAGATGTTGTCGGTGCCGTTTCGCTCAAATTCCGCGATGTAGGCTGTGATCCGCTCATTCAGCTCCTCCACGTCGTCCTGATCGACCGACGCCTCCTGCATGTCGCGCCGCGCCAGCTCCTCGGCCAGGATCTCGAAAAACACCGTGTCCTCGTAGTCCATGATGGCCTCGTGGATGCCGCCCTCCGCAAACGCGCGGGACGGGATGACGCTGTCGCCCATGCGTTCGTAGAGCGCCGTGAGACCCTCCTTCTCACACCGGCCAAACACGAGGCTCTCCACCTCGTCGTAGTCGGTGATGCGGTCTTCGCTGCGGGTGGAATTGAGGATCCAATTCCCGATATACACCATGTCCAACAGCCGTCTGAACTGTTTGGGGCTGAGTTCCAATCGCATACCGTCCCTCCCTCGCAAGCGTTCCGGCCCAGGCCAAGGCGCGGCCCGGTACTGCGAAACCGATGTCTGACCACCCCCGCGCCCGAAATGGCGCCTTATTCGTCGCCCGCTTCGGGCGGCGTGCCGGGGACCCTGTCGTATGGCCGGGGAGCCCCGGGCTGCGTGAAAGGCTGTGTACGGGGTGCGCCGCCGGGCCGGGGCGCGCCGCCGGGCCGAGGCGCGTCGGGGCGCCTGTACCCGCCGCCGGGGCGGCTGTCCGGCCGCCCGTACCCGCCGGAGCGGCCTTGGAATCCGCCGCCCTGCGGCGGACGCCCGCCGCCGCCAAACCGGTTGTAGCCGCCGCCCTGCGGCGGGCGTCCGCCGGGCCCGGGCGGGCGGGGCCGGTCGCTGCGGGGCGGGCGCGGGCTCATCGGCCTGGCGCCTTCGCACACGACCACGACGCGCCGGTGCGGCTCCACACCGATGGAACGGGTGGAGACACCCTCCGTGTCTTGCAGCGCCGCGTGAATGATGTGCCTCTCGTAGGAGTTCATGGGCTCAAGAGAGAGATTTTTCCGGTACTTGAGCGCCTTGGCGGCCATCTTTTTGGCCAGCCTCTGCAGGGCCTCCACACGCTTGGCCCGGTAATTCTCCGCGTCGATCGTCACGCGGGCGGGGTGTTCGTCCCCCCGGTTGACCGCGTAATTGACGAGGTGCTGAATGGCGTCCAGCGTGTCTCCCCTGTGCCCGATCAGGAACCCGAGGCCGGAGCCAACCAGCTCAATGTTCAGCGTGCCGTCGTCCGCCTCCGTGACGCGGGTGGTCGCGGGGGACTGAAGCCGCGTCAGCAGCCCTGTCAAAAATTCTTCCGCTTTCGCGGCGCGAGAGCGCACATAGGAAACCCGCACACGCGCCGGCGTGCCGCCGATCCCCAAAAAACCGGCTTTGGGCTTTTCCATGACCTCCACGGTCACTTGATCCCGATCGAGATGCAACTCGTCCAGGGCAGCCTGAATGGCCGCGTCGATTGTCCTACCAGTTTTTTCCAGATATATCTCCATATGTCTGACCAATCCTCTCTCGCGGGTGGGCGACGGACCGTGTTTTTGTCAATCGTCCGCCTCCTGCCCGCTGTTTTTCGGCTTGGGTTTGTTTTTGATTTTGTAGACGGTCTGCCCCGGCTTGCGCTTTTGCTTCTTTGCCTCTATCGCGGCGGCGCGGCGCTGGCGCTGCTCTTCTCGCATGGCTTCTTCCGCCGCTTTTCGGCGCGCCTCCAGAGCGGCGCGCTCGGCGTCTTCCCGATCGAAGATTTTGTTGTAGTATTGGGTGAGGGCGACATCCTGGGCGATGCCGAAGACGTTCTGGGCGACCCAGTACACGCCGAGCAACCCCGGGAAGTCGAAGCCGAACCAGACGGAGATCAGCGGCATCAGGAACATCATCATCTTGGACTGCCCGCCCTGCATGGCCGGCTGTTTGGAGATCTTCTGCGCGATCCACATGGACAAAAAAGCCGTCGCCCCCGAAAGGATGGGGATGACGATCAACCAGGACAGCCGCGCGGACGGCTTGTCGGCCAGGTTGAGACCCAGGAAGCTGTAGTTGATGTTGATGAGCGGCATCGCGGCGATGTCGGGCGTCAGCTGCCCCATGTGCTCCCCCAGCTTGCTGGAGAGGACCAGTTCCCGATATGCGTCCGTGGCCGCCACGTCGACGCCGAAGCCGGCCAAAAACGCGCTGATCCTGTCGAGCTGCTCCGCCGCGAGGCCCATCAGCCGCGTGAACGGCTGGCGGATGACCGTGTAGAGGGCCATGAAGATGGGAAGCGGCAACATCGACCACAGGCAGCCTCCCATCATGGAGACGCCCTCGTCCTGATAGAGTTTTTGTACGGCCATCTGATATTTTTGCTTGTCGGTGCCGTACTGTTTTTCCAGCTCCTTGACCTTCGGCTGGAGGCGCTGCGTCCGCATCATGGCCTTTTTGCCACGGGCGGAGAAGTAGAGCAAAATGATCTTTGTCACAAGCGCAAACAGGACGAGAGCCAGCCCATAGGAGCCGGTGAATTCGTACAGTGTGCGCAGCAGCCACGAAAACGGCTGATAGATAAGCACATCGATAATCTGACCCAAAGCCGACAACCACCCACATCAGTATAGTCTTAGCACCTTGCTGCCGCTTCGCGGCAACAGAAACCAAAGAATTTGGGTTGTGGGTTGCAGGTGCAACCCACGTTAGTACCTTGCTGCCGCTTCGCGGCAACAGAAAACAAGAATTTGGGTTGTGGGTTGCAGGTGCAACCCACGTTGGTAACTTATTGCCGCGAAGCGGCAATAAAAAACGAGAATCGGCGAAACGCGCGGCCTCTGACCGGACCGCGCTCAGGGAACGGGATCGTACCCGCCGGCGTGAAAAGGATGACACTTCAAAAGGCGGCGCAACGCAAGCCATGCGCCGCGCGCCGCGCCATACCGGGTGACGGCCTCTAGGGCGTACTCCGAACAGGTGGGCACAAACCGGCAGACGGGCGGCCGCAGCGGGGAGATGGACCGCCTGTAAAACCGGATGAGCACCAACAGCACCCGCTTCATGGCGCCGCCACAAGCCCGAGACGCGCCATCAGGCGCAGGAGCTCCCGCTCCAATTCGGCGTAGGTGGCCTCCCCGGCCCGGACACGCGCCACCACCACGAGGTCGTGCCCCGGGCAAAAGCGGTGCTCACTCAGGCGGTAAGCCTCTTTGATACGGCGGCGCACCCGGTTGCGCCGCACGGCCTTGCCGAGCTTTGCCCCCACCGTGAGCCCCAGGCGTGTCCGCGCCGACCGGTTGGGCCGCGCGTACAGGGCCAGCAGGGGCCCCGCCAGGGAACGGCCGCGCGAGTAAGTCCGCTTGAAGTCTCGGTTGAGACGCAGCGACTCTGTGTGACGCATCTCAGGCCGAGAGGACGCGGCGGCCCTTCGCGCGGCGGCTGGAAAGAATCTTTCGGCCGCTTCTCGCGGCCATGCGCTTTCTGAAGCCGTGTTCTTTGGCGCGCTGCCGCTTTTTGGGTTGATAGGTTCGGAGCAAGTCGGACACCACCTTGTGAAGATCTCCGGCGCCTTGCCGCCGGGTCCAATAAACACTTTGTATTATATATGAACGGCCGGAATTCTGTCAAGAAAAACCGCACACAGGGGCCGCGCCGGGCCGCACAAATATATAGTTTGCCTATTGAAAAGATATGTCGGAAGTGATACCATGGAACCATTCCAGGACCATTTTATGGGTTCGGCGCAGGGCCCGCCCCCGCACAGTACCTTGCTGCCGCGAAGCGGCAGCAAAAAACAAAAATTTTGGTTGCAAGTGCAACCCACGTCGGAAAGGATGATTTTGATGAGCAACCCCGTATTGTCCGCCATCGCCGACCGGCGCAGCATCCGCGCGTACTGGCCGCAGCCGCCGACCGACGAACAGGTTGACGCGCTGCTGGCGGCCGCCGTGGCCGCCCCCAGCGCCCGCAACGCGCAGCCGTGGCACTTCTCCGTGACGCGCAACACCGCGCTGCTGGCCGAGATCAACGCGGAGACCACCCAGCAGATCGGAGAGGACCTGGGCGATATTTTCTACGGTGCGCCCCTTGTCATTTTTTTGAGCTGTGAGGCCGCCGGGCGCTGGGCGCGCCTCGACTGCGGCATCGCCGTGCAGACCCTGGCCCTGGCCGCGCACGCGCTGGGCCTTGGCAGCGTGATCCTCGGCCTGCCGGACACCGCCTTCACCGGACCGCGCGGCGAGGAGTTCAACCGGCGGCTCAAATTCCCTCCGGGGCACAGCTTTGCCGTCGCCATCGCCATCGGCGTGCCCGCGGCCTCCAAGGAGGCGCACCCCCTGGAACCGAATCGGATCGACTTGATCGACTGAGAGCGGCGGCCCTGCCGATGACAAGAATTCATAAAACATTCACCGCCACTTCATGTTTCCTTAACAGATATTCATACTCTTGTAACACCTCTCGGATATACTGTGCTTGCTGGTGATCCACCGGACAAGACAGGGCAGGGGGGATGCAACCCGGGCCGACGGGCACCGGAGATGCCACAAGACGGTCAACCGTTGCGCGCGACGAAACCCCGGGGGCCGGCCAGCCCCCACAAAGGCGCCATCATCTTCTCTTTATGATGGAATTTACAAACCCCAAGGGTCCGCCCTTGGGGTTTGACCATAGATCCAACGTGGGCGCCTTTGAAAATTCCCGCCGGGCAGGGCGCCGTCAGCTCACCTCCACGCTGGCGTTTGTCGGGACGATGTTGATATAACTCTGCCCCCGGCCGAGGACGAGGGGCGCGCCGCCCTCCTCCAGCGTGTAGACAAACGGGGCGTCGTGGGACGCCTTGGACCAGACGATGGGCGCCATCCGGCCGCCGCAGGCAAAGAAGCCCTCGCCTGTGCCTGTGAGACGGGTCGTCAGCCGCCCGGCGCTGTCGCCTTTGATCTGGCTGACCGAGGCGCGCAGCACCAGCACATTGACCACCGAGACCTGTGTCTCGTCCTGTCCGTCTATGTAAGGCGCGTCGTACTGCGCGCAAGCGTACCGCTTGGCCGCCGGGTCGTAGGTGAAGAGGCCGGTCTTGTAGGAGGAATACCGGATCGAGATCGCCGACGCCGGCGTGCCGAGCGCGGGCGCGCCGTCGTCGGCGAAGCGGAGGGTCTCGCGGTAGCCCTCCTCGTGGCGGATGCGCGCCTTCAATGTCTGGAAGACTGTCTCGATGCGCTCCCCCGACGTGAAAGCGCTGTGTTCGAGCCCGGCGTTTTGGATACGGTCCTTGTCTCGCCAGTAGAGCGACCCCTCATAGCCCCGCAGACAGTCGAGTGCGGTCACACCGCGCTTTTTGATCTCCGTATACGCCTCCGGGCTGCCCCCGGCGTGCAGCAAGATGGCGTCATGCCCTTGCGCGATGTCCAGGTAGTAGGCCCGCGTGCTGCGCACGGTGCCGATCTGCGGCACCCGGGAGGGGTTTTGAAAGACCCCCACCATCCGGGTGATGCCGCCCTCGGCCAACGCCTCGTAGATGATGTCCGCCTGCGAGACGCCAAACATGGGCAGGGCTCTCTTCAGGTTGTTGAGCATGACGGCCGCCGGCCGCCGGCCCTCATAGTCCACCTCCATCGGCAGGCCTGTCAGCGGATTGAGCCCCTCCAGGCCCTCGTAAGGGTCCGGGGTGGGCGTGGGGGTCGGCGGAGGCGTCGGCGTGGGGGTCGGGGCCGGCGTCTCGACCACCTCCGGCGAGGGCGTCGGCGTGGGCTCAGGTTCGGCCCCACAGGCGCCGAGCAGCGCGCCGAGCAGCAGCACGCCGCCCAAAAGCGGGCCCAAGCGCCCGGGGCGGCGCCAAGCGCCGCGCGGACCACACACAGACTTCTCCAACGGCCGTCTCCTCCGTCATCACAGACTGTAAGACAACAACATATAGTATAAATTTGACAAATTTATACTATATGTTTTCTTTTTTGCCCAATTTCACGGGCTTTTCTGCTCTCATTGTACCCCCACCCGGCCCCGGATGTCAATTCCAAACAGTCTTTTTCGGTTGTCAGCGCGGACTTCTCGTGATATGATAAGAAAACGTACGCGGGGATGGGAAGGGGGCGGCGGCATGCCGGCCAAGAGAGAGAACCCGGGCCCCCCGCCGGAGGACCGCCGGCGGGAGACTTGGGCGCGGCTTTTCCGCTACGGCGTGGTGGGCGGCCTCACCACAGCCGTCGACTGGGGGCTGTTCACGCTGCTCTACGCCGTCTGTCGGATGAATGAAAACCTGTCCAACGCCATCTCGGTGGTGTGCGCCGTGTGTTTTGCCTACCT
>JAIRML010000171.1 GCA_031258665.1 Oscillospiraceae bacterium
ACGTGGGCTGCCCCTGCAGCCCACAACTCAAATTCTTGTAACTTGTTGCCGCTGGCAACAAGTTACAACCGGCCGGCGGCATCGCTGCGGGGGACAATATGAAGATTCAAGACCTGAGCGGTTTTCACAATCTCATCCGCGCCGGGACAGGTGTCGAGCGCCGGGAACCGGCCGGTCAGACGCCCAGTTTCCGGCAGGAGCTCGCGCAGCTCAGCCGCGCGGAGGCTGAGCGCAAACTCGTCGGGCTGCAACAGGACATCGACCGGCAGGGCCAGACGCTGGCCCGCCGGTGTGATATTGTGGAGCTGAAAAAGTATCGGGAGATGATCGCCGAGTTCATGTACGAGGCGGTGCGTTTTGCCTTTTCGTTCAAAAAGCAGTCGATGATGGACGCGCGCGGGCGGCACCGGATCTACGCCACCATCAAGCGGATCAACAAAAAGCTGGAGGAACTGGCCGCGCAGATGCTGCAGGACCAGACAGACACCCTGGCCGTCATGCACTCCATCGACGAGCTGAGAGGCCTGCTGCTGGACCTGTATCTCTAACGTGGGCTGCCTCCGCGGCCCACAACCCAAAATTCCTGTTTATTTGTTGAAAAACTTTGTTTTTCAACAACACGGTGGTTGGATCGAGGCGCTGAGGCGCCTCGCGGGGTGCGGTTTGCGGAAGTGAATTCCGCAAACCACGGATGGGATCTGTCCCAAAAAAATTCTTGTTTTTTATGGCCGCTTCGCGGCCATAAGTTACTAAAAGCGACCTCAAAAAGCCCATGTGGGCGCCTTTGCGCCGCATGGGTTTTTTGAGGTCGCCCATCAGCATAAAAACACTGTTTTTGTGTGGGAAATTGGTGCTTCTGAATATCTTTGAAAAGGTATACCTTTTCAAAAGAGCGTCACAGACGTTGCCAATACCAGTATACTACACACATTCTGCAAATTCAAGCGTGATAGACAATATTTTTTGTCTACTTCAGTCAAACAAAACACAGAAAAGGTCGAAAAACGGCCATTTTAATAAGGTATAACATAATGAGACGCGCGGGAACTGCCGGAGGCGCTGCGGCCCAGTGGGGTACGCGTGGCCCGGTGGGACGCGCCCGGAAGCGCGGCGGTCGTTTTGTGTGCAGAGAAAACGGCCGCCGGCGGGACCGTTTGTGCGAACGACCCCGCCCCGGGCGGAGTCCCGGCTGCCGTGCCGCGGACGTTGCGGCGGAGGGAAAGAGCACATGGTACGAAGGATGATACGAAAGGGGCAACGAATGTGAAAGGAAGATCTGGAAAAATACTGGCGCTGTGTGTGGCGCTGACGATGGCGGCGGCGCCGCTGTTTGTCGTGCCGCCCGCGGTCCTCGCCGCATCGGCGGGCGCGGTGACGTTTACAGGGAACGAGTTCACCGGCTCGGAGGGCCTCGGCACGTTCGCGCTGGGCAGTGAGAACCCCCGCGCGAATTTTTACCCGTACGCGGATGAGGAAAGCGCGCTCGCGCACCACACGCTGACGCCCTTCTCCGACGAGGGCGTCACGTCCAATTCGCCGTTCATACAGCCGCTGAACGGCGTGTGGAAATTCAACTTTGCCGTGAACCCCGGTGTCCGCCCGTGGCCCGGCAACGAGGTCCAATCCGGCTTTGAAACCTCCGGCTTTGACGACAGCGGCTGGGACGACATCGCGGTGCCGGGCAACTGGCAGGTGAACTGGAACGAGGACGGCACATTCAAATACGACAGGATCATTTACACAAACGTCACATACCCGTGGAGCGGCTACGGCAACAGCGCCGGCGCCCCGAACACGCCCGCGGCGTACAACGGCGTGGGCACCTACCGCCGCACCTTCACGGTCCCCGCCGAGTGGAAAGAGGCGGGCCGCTCGGTGTTCCTGAACTTCGACGGCGCGAGCACGTTTTATCTGTGGGTCAACGGCCGCGCCGCCGGCTATTCCGAGGACCCGATGACGCGGCATGAGTTTGACATCACGCCTTACATAGACTACGACGGCGTGAACACCCTCGCGGTGCAGGTCATACGCTGGTCGGACGGCACTTGGTTTGAAGATCAGGATATGATCGATCTGTCCGGCATCTTCCGCAGCACGTACCTCGTGGCGCGCCAGAAGGTCGATCTGTTTGACTTCGAGGTCAAGACGACGCCCGCGCAGGCCGGCGTCTACGACGGCGCGTGGAAGCTCGGCGTGACCGCGCTCCTGCGCGACTTCTCACAAGGCGGCCAGACGGCGGGGCGCGGCGACAAGCCCCTGTCCGTCAAACTCTACGACGGCGCCCAGCTCGTCGCGAGCGACACCAAGACAGGGACATTCCAGACGATCGCGACGCCGACGGCGACGGGGCAGGCGCTCACACTCGGCCAGGGCTACAGGAATCTGTCGTACGAGGGCGCGAAGATTGAGTTCAGCTTCGATGTGCCGAACGCGAAGACGTGGTCGGCCGAGCACCCCAACCTGTACCACCTCGTGCTGCAGTGCGGCGACGAAATGACGGCCATACGCGTCGGCTTCCGCGAGATGACATTCACCACCGGCGCGGACGGGCGCGTGCTGATCAACGGCTCGCGCATCCTGTTTTACGGGGTCAATACCCACGAGATCAACCCGGATACAGGCAGAACCATGACGCTCGATCTGATCCGGCGCGACGTCGAGCTTATGAAACAGTATAACGTCAACGCCATCCGCATGGCGCACTATCCGCACGACACGCGATACTACGACCTGGCCGACGAATACGGCCTGTACATCATGGACGAGGGCAACATCGAGTGCCATGGCAACCGCGGCCTCTCCAACGACGCGGCCTATGGGCCGATGCTGCGCGACCGCGAGGCCAACATGGTCGAGCGCGACAAGAACTACCCGAGCGTCGTCACGTGGTCGGTGGGCAACGAGTCCGGCGGCGGCGCGAACTTCCAGGCGTACGCCGCGTCGTGGATCAAACTGCGCGACCCGTCCCGCCCGGTGCACAGCGAGTTTGACTCCGGCGCCCCGTACGACATGATCAGCCAGATGTACGCGACCGCGGACAGCTGGAACGGCACGGTCGCCGGGGCAAGCAAACCCGCCGTGCTGTGCGAGTACATGCACTCGATGGGCAACTCGGGCGGCGGCTGGAGCGCGTACACCGCGATCTTCGACAAATACCCGAAGGCCATGGGCGGCTTTGTGTGGGACTGGGTCGATCAGTCCATCCGGACGCCGCTCGCGAAGGTCAAACAGATCGCGGGGGACGCCGTCCACCCCGGGTACGTGACCGCCACCGCGGACGGCGCCGTGCACAGTGACGTCGCCGGCTACAGCGGCCGGGCGCTGTCGGGCTGGGTCGGCTTCACGCCCAACAGCGCGTATGCGCTGACGGACAACCTCACCGTGGACGTGGATGTGTATTCCACCGGCAGCGCGCCCGGCACACATTACTCCATATTGGGCAAAGGCGGAGACTATCAGTGGGTGCTCAAGGAGTACGCGAACGACATCCAATGGTTCATCAAGGCCGGCAGCACAGGCGGCGCCGACAACAACGGCTGGCAGACCGTCTCCATTGTCAAACCGGCCGATTACGCCAACAACTGGCACAGACTGACCGGCACGTACGCCGACCATAAGCTGATCCTTTACCTCGACGGCGTCAAAGTCGGCGAACGCGAAACGATCAATGAGGTCGTCGAGCAGCCGCAGAGCATCTGCGTCGGCGCGGACAACGGCGGGCGGCGCTACTCCGGGTACATCGGCAACGCCCGCGTGCTGAAGCGCGCGCTGACCGAGGCGGAGGTCCAAGCCAGCACCCCCGCGACGCCTGACGGCGACACGGTGTTCCAGCTGACGCTCTACGACGAGCCCGAGTGGGTTTCGGTTTACGGCGCCGAGGATTATTTTGCCTACGGCGGCGACTGGGGCGACAGCCCCAACGACAACAACTTCTGCGGCAACGGTATGATCTTAACTGACCGCACGGTGAAGCCGCAGGTGGACGAGATGAAGTACCAGTACCGCATGCTCACGGCCGAGACCAAGAACGAGACCGTGGTCTATGACGCGGACATCGTCCACCCGGACAACACGCCGACGGGCGGCGGCAGCATCGTCCAAGACCCGCTGGGCCATGAGGGCGGCGCGCTGAAAGGCACGCGGCTGTATCCGAATCTGCCGGACTATGAACTCCGCACCGATTTCACCATAGACGTGTACATCTACCCGACGAGCGGCAGCGGCACGAAAAACATCTTCGAAAAGGGCAACGACCAGCAGTTCATGCTCCGCGAGCACGCCGGTCTGATCGACTTTACCATCAGCACGGACGCGGGCTGGCGCCAACTCCAGATCCCGCAGCCGGAGGGGTACGTCGGTAGCTGGCACCGCGTCACCGCCACATACGCGGGCGGCACGATGCGGCTGTATCTGGACGGCGCGGAGATCGGCAGCCGAACCGACAGCGGCGCGATCGGGGGTTCGAACACGGGCATCGTGCTCGGCTACTCCGTCGGGTATGGCAGGCAATACGACGGCTACATCGCGTCCGCGCGCCTGCTGAACAAGGCGTTCAGCGCCGGGGAGATCGGCGCCTCGCGCCCCACCGACGCGGACAACGCCGTGTTTTTGTTCGTCCCGCGTACGGAGACGACGGCGGATGACAACGTGCTCGTGTTCAGCAACAAGTACCTGTTTACAAACGCCAACGAATTTGAGCTGGCCTGGGAGCTGCAGGAAGACGACACGGTGATCCAGGGCGCGGGCGGGCTCTCCCTGGACCTCGCGCCGGCGCCGTCCGGCGTCTCGCAAGTCACCATGACGAAGACCGAAATGCCCGTGCCGTATGTCCGTCCGGAGACCCTGAAGCCGGGCGCGGACTACTTCTTGAACGTCTATTTCAAGACGAAGGAGGCGGCGCCGTGGGCGGAGGCGGGGCACGTGGTGTCCATGAGCCAGATCCCCGTCCGCTTCGACGGCGCGCCGGCGGGGGCGCTTGTGCCGAACCCGGCGGGCAGCCTCACGGTCAGTGAGGAGGCCGGTGGCGTGACCGTGTCGGGCGACGACTTTGTGCTGCGCGTCGACAAGACAAGCGGCGTGATCGACTCCTACAGCTATCGGGGGCGCCCGCTGCTCGTGAAGGGGCCCGAGCCGAACTTCTGGCGCGCGCCGACCGACGACGACATGAACTGGGGCGGCACCATGGACACATGGCGCGGCGTCGCGGCGGGGCGGACCGTCACGTCGGTGACGGTCGCGTCGGAGACAAACACCGCGGTGATCGCGGCGGAGGGCGCGTTCCCGGCCAAAAACGGCGTCTACCGGACGACGTACACCGTCTACGCAAACGGCGAAGTCAATGTGAGCGAGGAGTATTCGTTTGCGGCGGTCTCGAACGACGAAGCGCCGGAGATCGGCTCCACCATGGTCGTGAAGAGCGACCTGGAGAACGTCACGTGGTACGGGCGCGGCGGCGGGTCCGGCGAATCCTACGCCGACCGCCGGCTCGGGAACCCCGTGGGCGTGTGGAACACCACCGTGACCGACAACTACACAAACCACCTGAAACCGCAGGAGAGCGGCAACAAGGTGGAGACGCGCTGGCTCGCGCTGACCGACGAGAGCGGGTTTGGCCTCCTCGTCAAAGCGGGCGACCACGCGGGCAACGACGTGTTCCTCTCCGGCAGCGAGTACACCGACGGCCTCGTGGAGTTCAACGCCCTGCACTATTCACAGGAATCGCTCACGAGCTCCAAGA
>JAIRML010000193.1 GCA_031258665.1 Oscillospiraceae bacterium
GTGTACACCACAGACCCGCGGGCCGTGCCCGAAGCGCGCAAGCTGGATGAGATCACCTACGACGAGATGCTGGAGCTCTCCTCCCTCGGCGCGCGCGTACTGCACAACCGCTCGGTGGAGATGGCCAAGCGGTACCATGTGAAGCTGGAAGTTATTTCCAGCTTCACCGGACAGCCCGGCACCCAAGTCAAGGAGGGATTGAAAGTGGAACAGCTCAATGTCAGCGGCGTCACGCGGGACGACAACGTGGCGCGCATCGCGCTGATCGGCTTGGACGACACGCCCGGCAAGGCCTTCCGGGTCTTTTCGCTGCTGGCGGCCAAGAAGATCAACGTCGATGTCATCCTCCAGTCCATCGGCCGCGGCGATACCAAAGACATCAGCTTTACCGTGCAGAAGCAGATGCTGGACGCGGCCCGCGCCATTTTGGAGGAGCACGGCGACGCGATCGGGTACGCCGATATGGTGATCAGTGACGCGATCAGCAAGGTTTCGATTGTGGGCGCCGGTATGGTGGGCAACGCCGGCGTGGCCGCCGAGATGTTTGAGGCGCTGGCCGCGGCCAACATCAACATCCAGATGATCTCCACCAGTGAGATCAAGGTGTCTGTCCTCATCGACGCGCGCGACGCCAAACAGGCCGTTCAAGTCATCCACGACAAATTCTTTGGCTGACACGCGGGCAAGCCGCCGCGCGGAGCGCGCGAAGTGAGCAGTTTTTTGCTGCGAGCTGCGGAGGCAGCCCACATTGGGGCTTGCTGCCGCGAAGCGGCGGCAAAAAACAAACATTAGGGCTGCGAGCTGCGGAGGCAGCCCACGTTGGAAAGGAGTGAGAACTGTGTGGCCGTACTTGTGGTTGGGCGGTATGCTGTTGCTGCTGTGCGTTGAGGCCGCCACAATGGGGCTGACCACGATCTGGTTTGCCCTCGGCGCGTTGATGGCGCTGATGGTCTCCGCGTTTGCGCCGTGGCAGGTGCAGTTGTCCGTATTTGTCGTCGTATCCGCGCTGACGCTGTGGCTGGTGCGCCCGATGGCCAGGCGTATGCTCACGAAGCGGGAGAGGACAAACGCCGACCGGGTCATCGGTCAGGTGGGGATTGTGTCGGAGACAGTGGACAATGTGGCGGGCACGGGTGTCGTGCAAGTGGGCGGGCGGACATGGACAGCCCGTTCCCACACCGGCAGGGCTGTCCCGGTCGGCGCATACGTGCGCGTGTGCCGGATCGAGGGCGTGAAAGTGATGGTGGAAGAAGCGCGCCCCGCGGGGCGCGCGGCGGAAGACAAGGAGGTAAACGGATGAACGACATTTTTCCGTATGTCCTGTGGGGTGCGCTCGGCGTGATCGTGATCATCATTGTCGGGTCCAATGTCCGTGTG
Organism: Oscillospiraceae bacterium; assembly: GCA_031258665.1. Classification (GTDB taxonomy): domain Bacteria; phylum Bacillota; class Clostridia; order Oscillospirales; family UBA929; genus JAIRTA01. Next base: position 1,378 of record JAIRML010000193.1, read on the forward strand.
GTGCGGCAGGCGCGCGCCTATGTCATTGAGCGGCTGGGCGCGTTTCAGACAGTGTGGAACACCGGGCTGCACATCACGATCCCCTTCATCGAGCGGGTGGCCCGTTCCGTCTCACTCAAAGAACAGGTGGTCGATTTTCCGCCCCAGCCGGTGATCACGAAGGACAACGTGACCATGCAGATCGACACGGTCATCTATTTTGAAATCACCGACCCCAAGCTGTATACTTACGGGGTGGAGCGTCCGATGTCGGCCATTGAGAATCTCACGGCCACCACGCTGCGCAACATCGTCGGCGACCTGGAGCTGGACCAGACGCTGACATCCCGCGACGTCATCAACACCAAGATGCGCGCGATCCTCGACGAGGCCACGGACCCGTGGGGCATCAAGGTGAACCGCGTGGAGCTCAAGAGCATCATCCCCCCGCGGGAGATCCAAGACGCGATGGAGAAACAGATGAAGGCGGAGCGCGAGCGCCGCCAGGCGATCTTAAAGGCCGAGGGCGAAAAACAGTCCCAGATTCTCGTGGCCGAGGGCGAGAAACAATCGGTCATTTTGCGGGCCGACGCCCTCAAGCAGGCCAAGATCCTGGAGGCGGAGGGCGAGGCGATCGCCATCATGCGGGTGCAGACGGCGCTCGCCGACTCCATCAAGCTGCTCAACGAAGCGGCGGCCAGCGACAAGGTCATCCAGATCAAAGCGCTGGAAGCCTTTGCCCGCGCGGCCGACGGCAAGGCCACAAAGATCATCATCCCGTCGGAGATCCAGAGCCTGGCCGGCCTGGCCACGGCGCTGAAAGAGGTTGTCGTCGATTCATGACGCGCGCCGGGGCGCACAGTCTTATATTTTGGGTTGTGGGCTGCAGGGGCAACCCACGTTGGAGTCCTGTTGCCGCGAAGCGGCGGCAAAAAACAAGAATTTTGGGTTGTGGGCTGCAGGGGCAACCCACGTTGGACAGTGGGAGTGGGGAATATGGAGACGCCGGTGCTGGTCGTCATGGCGGCGGGTATGGGCAGCCGCTATGGCGGCCTCAAGCAAATCGAGCCGGTTGGCGCGCATGGAGAGGTGATCACCGACTATTCTGTCTACGACGCGGTGCGCGCCGGATTTCAGAAGATCATTTTCATCATCACCCGCGCGATGGAACAGACATTCACCGAGATCGCCGGCGCCCGCATCGGGCGGTACGCCGATGTTGCCTACGCCTACCAAGAGATGGACAGCCTGCCGGACGGGTACGCCGTACCGGCGGGGCGCGTGAAACCGTGGGGCACGGCGCATGCCGTGTTGGCCGTGCGCGGCCAGGTGCGCGGCCCCTTCGCGGTGATCAACGCAGACGACTACTATGGCCCGGCGGCTTTCCGGCATGTCCACACGTGGCTGACGACCCCCCGCCCGCGGGGCGGCGGCCGCTACTGCATGGTGGGGTACCGGGTCAAAAACACGCTGACCGATTATGGTCGCGTCACGCGCGGCGTCTGCGAGGCGGACGCGCGCGGCTTTCTCGTGCGTGTCACGGAGTGCGTGGGCCTGGAGAAGACGCCCGGCGGCGCGCGGTTCTCTGTGGACGGCGTCTGGCGCCATCTGCCGGCGGACACGCTGGTGTCGATGAATTTTTGGGGGTTTGACGAGAGCTTCCTCGACGCGGCGGCGGCCGATTTTCCGGCCTTTCTCGACAGCCGGCTGCCGGCGGACCCGCTTGGGTGCGAGTACCTGCTGCCCCGTGAGGTGGACAGCCTCCTGCAGCGGGGGCTGGCGGAGGTCCGCGTCCTTGAGAGCGGGGAGACCTGGTACGGCGTCACCTACCGGGAGGACCGAGACGCCGTGGCCGGCGCGATGGCGGAGATGCACGTGGCCGGGCATTACCCGACGCCTCTGTGGGCGGTGACATGAGTATGAAAGGAGTGACGGCAGTTTGAGAACCATCAAATTGGGCCGATCGGATCTACAGGTTCCTGTGATCGCGGTGGGCTGTATGCGTATCAACCGGTTGAGTCCGCAGGAGGCGGAGCGTTTTGTCCGGGTGTCTCTGGAGCTCGGCGCCAACTTCTTTGACCACGCCGACATCTACGGCGGCGGCGCATGCGAGGAGATCTTCGCACAGGCTGTTTCGATGACCCCCGGCGTCCGGGAGACACTCGTCTTGCAGTCCAAGT
>JAIRML010000228.1 GCA_031258665.1 Oscillospiraceae bacterium
GACCGGCTCACTCACAACGGCGCCCGCGTCGTCTGTGCGGACCCGCAAGATCTGCTCCAATCGGATCTGATGCGCCCCGGACCCTTCGCAGCGCAGACCGACCCGACAGAGCATCCGGTCCCCGTCGATGTCGTTGACGCCGTCTCTCACATAGAGCCCCACCAAGTAAGAAATCGAACCCGGTTCCGCCCCGTCGCGGCCCCGGTGGTAGACGCCGCCGAGGTCCTCGGCAAAGGTGACGTCCAGGTCCTCCTCCCCCAGCGGCCGGATGAAGAGGTCCGCCCGGTCGCTGCTCACAAGGGCGAATTCGACCGCCGAACAGGCCTCGTACGGGCCGACGGCGGACACCGTCAGCGCAAAATTCACACCGGTTTCATCGACGGCCACATCCGAGATGACGGCCCGCAGGGCCTCGCCCTCCGCGGAGGCCGCCGCGGACACAGGCGGCGCGCAGACCAGGCGGACCGCCCAGAACGCCAACGCGGCGCAAAGACATCGCTTCACATCATTCACCCGCCCACAGTACCTTGTTGCCGCTTCGCGGCAATAAAAAATTTCCGCCGCCGCCGCGAACAGGCGGCGCGGGCGCCCGCGCCGCCTGTTCGCTGTGCCGTTCCCCGGTATTGTTCAGTCTCAGTCGGCAAACGCGGCCCGCTGGATCTCGTTCACCAGCGTCACAATGTCGGTGACGTTGACCACTCCGTCGCTGTTCACGTCGGCGGCGGAAGCCGTGCCCCAGTCGGGGTCTGTGTACACCGCGCCGTAGTGGTACAGCGCCAGCGAGAGGTCGGCGGCGTCCACGAGCCCGTCGCGGTTCACGTCCAACGGATTGCCGGCCGCGTAGCTGAGCGGCGCGGAGACCGTGTCGCGCAGCGTGCGCAGCTCGACGGCGGCGCCGCGGGAGTACGCGCGCAGAGACCGCAGCGAAAGGCTCGCGGCGCTCGGCGTGCGGCCGTCCCGCACGATGAGGCGGGCGGTCACGATGTTCTCAAAGTCGTCAAAGCCGATGATGCCGGTGTTCGCCACGCCGAGCACCACGCTGATGAGCCCCTTCTCCTCGCTGACGGCCACGGAGGCGACCTCATACCCGGTGGGGACGACGGCGGCGGTGGCCTTGAAGATGGCCGGGTCGTAAGCAAACACGGCCTCCACCGTGTTGACCCTGTCGGCCGCGTAGATCAGGGCGGAGAGGCTGAAGTCGATCGGGCCGGGCATCGTCTGCGGCGCCGAGACCACATTCAGCTTCGCCACGTTGCGGAAGGTGCCCGCCGGCTGCTGGTGCTCATAGGCGCCAATGTCGGGCAGGTAGTCCCGCGCCGCGCCGCGCTGGTCGAGCGCCGGCGCTCTGTCGAGGTCGCCCTTGTCGATGGCGGGCGAATCGGCCACATCGAGCAGCGCGAAGGAGGGCGTCAGGCCCCCGTTCAGCGCCAGCTCCGCAGAGAGCCAAGCGGCGTCGTCCGCGCCGGTGAACACGTTGTGTCCGCTGTCGGGCGCGGCCTGGAAGATCTCTTGCTCCTCGCCCACGGCCGTGTTGCCGGAGAAGATGGCATTGACCACCGTGCCCTGCTGGGCGGCGTTCGCCGAGGCGCTCGCGTAGCCGCCGCCCTGGCCGCCGGCCGTGTTGCCGACGAAGGTGACGTTGACGATCTCACCGGCCGCCGCCGTGCTGACCGCGCCGCCGTCATGCGCCGCCGAATTGCCCACGAAGGTGGAATTGCGGATCGTCAGGCGGCCGCCGCTGCTGCTGCTGTCGAGCAGCACCGCGCCGCCGTCGCCGTTGGCCGCGGTGGCGCTGTTGCCGATGAAGGTGGAGTTTTCGATCGTGAGCACCCCGATGTAGACGCCGACCGCGCCGCCGCCGTAGCGCACGTCGCTCGTCAAGTTTTGGAAGACGGTGTTGCGGATCGTCACGTTGTTCGGGACCCGCACGCCGTCCACACGAGGGCTCGTGAACCGCAGCGCGGTCTTCGGAAGATCCGCGGACCCGTTGATGCTGTAGCCCTGGCCGTCGATCGTCAGATCCTTCGACGAGTAAGTCGCCGAGGTGATGGCGTCGATGTCGTTGGCCAGCACGATGACGGCGCCCGCGGGCGCGTCCCGCAGCGCCGCGTCCAGCTCCGCGCCGGTCGTGACGACGATGTCCTCCGGGGCCGCCCACACGACCATGGGCGCCGCGCTCACCAGCAGCGCGGCCGCCAGCGCCATCGCCAACAGGCCCCTCCATTGTTTTGCTGTTCTAACTTTTGAGCCGTAAAGATTGCGCATGTTTCTTTCCTCCTTCTGTATGGGTTGATACCGCATCGAAGTTAGTGATTTCTAACCTCAATGCAGTATAACACAGATCGGGAATAAATGCAATAGTTTTCCAGAAAAATTTTAAAAAAATTTTTCTGGAAATTTCTGGAAATTCTTGGGGACAAACATAAAAAACCCGCCTGCCCGGGGCGCCGCCCGCATAGGATGGGGAGAAGGACCGCCGCCGCACGGCGGCGCAGGGGAGGAATGCGGCATGTGGAACCGGAAATGGTTTTGTAGATTTTTACTGTGTATTGTGGGGCTGCTGCTGGGCGCCGGCGCGGCGGCGATGGGGGCGACGGCCGTACCGGCCGTGCCCTCTGTGAGCGCGCCCGCCGCCCTTCTGATGGAAAAAGAGACCGGGCAGATCCTCTTTGCGAAGGACCCCGACACGCCGCGCGCGCCGGCCAGCGTCACCAAGATCATGACGCTGCTGCTCGCGATGGAGGCGCTGGAGCGGGGCGCGCTGCGGCCGGACGAACTCGTGGCCGTCAGCCGGACCGCGCAGAGCATGGAGGGGTCGCGGGTCTTTTTGACCGAGGGGGAGCGGTACACGGTGGACGACCTGCTCAAGGCCGTCGTCATCGCCTCCGGCAACGACGCCGCCGTGGCGCTGGCCGAGCACATGGCCGGTTCGGAGGACGTCTTTGTGGCGCGGATGAACGAACGGGCGGCTGAGCTCGGCATGACCGGCACGGTGTTTCTCGACTGCACGGGCCTCACGGGCGGCGGGCATGTCTCCACCGCGCGGGACATCGCCCTCATGTCGCGCGCGCTGCTGGCGCATCCGGAGATCCGGTCCTACACGACCGTCTGGATGGACAGCCTCCGGGGCGGCGCCTTTGTCCTCAACAACACGAACCGGCTGATCCGCACCTACCCCGGCGCGACCGGCCTGAAGACGGGCAGCACCAGTCTGGCGCGCTTCTGCCTGTCCGGGACAGCGGAGCGAAACGGCATGGAGCTCATCGCGGTCATCCTGGGCGCCGACACCTCGGCGCAGCGCTTTGAGGACGCGCGCACGCTGCTGGACTTCGGTTTTGCCCACTACACGCTGGCCGCCGCCTTCCCCGACGAGGTGCCGCAGCCCGTGCCGGTACTCCTCGGGCGGCAGAGCGAGGTGCAGCCGCGCCTTTTGTCCGACACACGCGTGTTGGTGGAGAAGGAGCAGCTGGACGCGCTGCGCCGGGAGACAGACCTGGCCGAAGACGTGCGGGCGCCGGTGCAGGCCGGCCAAAAGCTCGGGGAACTGCGCCTCTGCCTCGGGGAGAGGACACTGGTCCGTGTCCCCATTGTGGCCGCCGAGTCCGTCGCGCGCCTCACCTGGTTCGACCTCGCCGCCCAAATGGGCCGCACCGTGTACCGCTGACCCTCGCGCGGCGCATATGGCAGATTTTGTCCCATTTTGAGGACAATTTTTGTGCGTCTGTCCGGCCAAAAGCGCGGGGATTCTTTTAAGTTTTCTCTACATTTTACGATATATATAGTGTACGGAAACAAAGACGCCGCCCGTGACCCGCAACGCCGTACGGGCGCGGGCCGGCGCGGCCGGCAAAGGAGGCATGCTCTATGGCCATTTCCCCTCTGGGCAATCAGATCCGACTCACCGGTCTGACCTCCGGGCTGGACACAGACCAGATCATCACGGACCTGATGCGCACCCAACGGATGAAATATGACCGGATGTACCAGTCTAAGACCCAGGCCGAGTGGAAACGCGACGCCTACACCGACGTGAACAACGCGCTGCGAAAATTCCGCGACGAATACGCCAGTTTTCTCTCGTCAAACAATCTGCTGAGCGCCGGTACTTACAAAAACTACCAAGTCGATCTGGCAAGCAATCCGTCCCTCAGCGTCACGACCACGGCCAACGCCCGGGAGGGCGTCTTCTCTGTGGAGGTCCTGCAGCTGGCGCATGGCGACAGACTGACCAGCGCCGCGGCGGTGGCGGGCGGAGACGGTTTCTCGGCCGCCGCCGTGGCGAACACGGCCGTCGAATCGCTCTCCTTTCAAAACGGACAGGCCGTCAGCGGCGACATCGCCTTCACGATAGGCGGCCGCGACTTTTCGTTCCGCTCGACCGATTCCCTCAAGACGATCATGGACACTGTGAACGCCAGCGACGCCGGCGTCACCATGCGCTATTCACAGATCACCGATACCTTCACGCTGGAGGCAACCGGGTCGGGCGCCCTCGCGGCGGCGGACACCACCGGCGGTTTTTTGGCCGCCGTCGGCCTGGACGGCGGCGTCAATCCCGTCCACGACCCGGCCCAAAAGGCGCAGATCAAGATCAACGGCGTCTCTTTGGAACGCGACAGCAACGAGTTTGAGCTCGACGGGATCTCCCTCAAGCTGACGGGCGTCACCGACAGCGCGCTGACCTTCGGTGTCAAACGCGATGTGCAGGGCACGGTCGACAAGATCAAGGACTTCGTCGAGGCGTACAACACGCTGATGGACACGCTGTATGGAAAGTTGACCGAAAAGAAAAACTACGGCTACAAGCCGCTCACCACCGAACAGCGCGCCGAGCTCAGCGAGTCCGAGGCGGCGCTGTGGGACGAGAAGGCCAAGAGCGGTCTGCTGCACAGCGACCAGTCGCTGCGGTCCCTGACCGACAACCTGCGTACGGCCTTCACCTCGGCGGTCGGCGACATGGGCGGGCTCGCCGCCATTGGGCTGTCCGGTTCCAGCTACCGCTACCAGCAGGCCTCCCATATCGAGATCGACGAGGAGAAGCTGCGCGCCGCGCTGGAGGCGGATGCCGACAAAGTGTACCAGCTGTTTGCCGCGCGCGTGGAGAGCGGCGGGCAGATCGACACGGCCAAGTCCGGCTTTGTGGTGCGCGCCGTGGACGCCGTCGACCGGTTCACCTCGGAGACGACGGAGGTCAGCCTCAAGTCGCTGGCCAGCACGATCACCGACTGGGACAACAAGATGACGGCCGAAAACACGCGTCTCTACAACCTTCAGGAGAGTTACTACAAAAAATTTGCCGCCATGGAGACCGCGCTCGCGCAGTTGCAGAGCCAGACCGACGCGCTCTCCAGCTTCTTTACCTCGACCGAGTGACCCGCGCGCTCCGATTTTCATGTCAGTGCCTTATAATAAAAAATAAGAATTTTTGGGGGACAGATCCCATCCGCGGTTTGCGGAATTCATTTCCGAAAACCGCACCCCGCGAGGCGCCTCAGCGCCTCGCTCCAATCCCCGTGTTGTTGAAAAACAAAGTTTTTCAACAAATAAACAAGAATTTTGGGCTGTGGGCCGCGGAGGCAGCCCGCGTTGGGTGGGGGAATCACAATGGCGTATGCCGACCAACAGACAAAAGCCAATCTCTACCGCCAGCAGCACGCCATGACAGCCGGGCCCGGCGAACTGACGCTCATGCTCTACGACGGCTGCATCAAAAACGTCAAACGGATGCAGCTCCGTCTCCGAGACCGCGATGTGGAGAAGGCCAACGAGGCCTCTCTCAAAGCCCAGGCCATCCTCAGCGAACTGATGCGTACACTGGATATGCAGTATGAAGTCTCACAAGGTCTGTACCCGCTGTACGAATACATGCTGAGTGAACTGGTCACAGCCAACGTCAAAAAGGACATCGGTCAGACGGACGTCGTCCTCGAACTGCTGGGAGACCTGCGCGACACCTGGCAGCAAGCTGTCCGCCTCAACCGGCAGCAAATGATGGGAACGGGAGGATCCATATGAAAAATCTCACCGCGCTGACAAGTCTCAAGCCGCTTTTGGCCGAAAAGCGGGACCACCTGGAGGCCATTTGGGAGATCACATGCCACCAGGCGGATGTGCTGGAACGCGACGATGTGGACGAACTGCTCCTCAGCCTCGACAACCGCCAGGCCCATGTGGACGCGATAGGCGAGATTGAGCGGGCGATGCCCGACCGCACGCTGCTGCGGCAGGACCGCGAATCCGTACAGATGGCGATCGCGTGCAACCAACTGCTGGAGCGCATCTTGCAGCAAGATGCCCTCAACCAACAGAAGGCGTCCGACCGGCTTGTTTTTTTGAAGCGGCAGACACGCCGGTTGTCGCAGGGCCGGCGCACCGCGCAGTACGACCCCATTCCCACCGGCGTCGGCGCCGCCTATTTTGACCACCGCCGCTGAGCGGCCTGTAGGGCGCCTCTAAAAACCTCGTGCTCGGCGGTATCCGGCAGAGGGTTTTAGCGCCTTGTTGGCAACAAGAAATAAGAATTTGGGTTGTGGGTTGCAGCAACCCACGTCAGAAGCGGCCTGCTGCCAGTTGCAGCCCCCTGTCTCCCGGTCTGCCCGGGGGCCAGGGGGCTTTGACAAATGCCCGCGCATGCGGTATGATGAGATATCGAGAACACAGCGTCTCAAAAACACAGAACCGGGGTGAACCTATGCGCATTGTGTGCGGCTCGGACCACGCGGCGGCGGCGCTGAAACACGAGATCATGGACCACGCGGCGGCGCGGGGCCACGAAGTGACAGATATAGGGGGCGAGGGCAGCGACTATCCCGTCACCGCGCGGGCGGCGGCGCGGGCGGTGGCCAAAGGCCGCTTTGACCGCGGGGTGCTGTTTTGCGGCACGGGGCAGGGCATGATGCTGGCGGCCAACAAGGTGCGCGGCATCCGCTGCGCCGTCTGCAGCGACCCCTACTCCGCCCTGATGGCGCGCCGCCACAACGACGCCAACATGCTGGCGCTGGGCGCGCGCGTGCTGGGCACAGAGCTCGCGAAGATGCTGGTGGACCTGTTTTTGTCCACCGATTTCGAGGGCGGGCGGCACCAGCGGCGGGTGTCTCTGATCGGAGAGATGGAGGGAGAGCGCGCGGAGGACGACGTATGAGATGGTTTGAACGTTTCTGCCTCCGCCACGAGCGTTTCGGCCTCAGGCGGCTCACCACCGTGATCGCGCTGGGGCAGTGTCTTGTCGCGTGCGTGGCACTGTTTGTCGGGCCCTCCGCACTGGATCTGCTCATCTTCCGCCCCGCCGCTTTTCTGGCGGGCGAATGGTGGCGCCTTGCAACCTTTTTGTTTGTCCCTTACAGCAGCGCCCCCCTGACAATGCTGCTGTCGGCGTACTTTTTGTTTTGGCTCGGCCGGCGCCTGGAGATGGAGTGGGGCGCGATGAAACTGACGGTCTACTACTTCGCCGGCGTTCTGATGTCTCTCCTGTACAGTCTGCTGACAGGCGCGCCCGCCACAACGTTTTTCCTCAACATGTCCCTCTTTTTCGCGCTGGCCACCCTCCACCCGGACCAGACTCTCCTTTTGCTCTTTGTGCTCCCGGTCCGGTTTAAGTACGTGGCGCTGGCGGAAGCGGCGATCTTCATCCTCTGGCCGCTGCTGCGCGTCCCCTTTACGCTGAGCAACCTGCTGCCGCTCGCCGCCGTGGCGAACTATCTGCTGTTCTTTGCCCCCACCCTCCTCAAACTGGTGCGCCGGCCCCTGAAGACAAGTCGCCGGACCGTGGAGTTCACGTCCGAAGTGCGCCGCGCCAAGGAGCGCCGGGGTTATATCCACAAATGCGCCGTCTGCGGCATCACCGACACGGAGGCTCCCGACCGGGAATTTCGCTACTGTTCCCTCTGTGCCGGTTACAAATGCTACTGCTCCGAGCACATCTTCAACCACGTCCACACGAAGATACAGTGACCGAGATACAGCAATCGAGAGTGGAATACGTTGGGCAACGGAGGAGGACTGGAAATGCTTTTTACAAAAGCACTCCGAGAAGCAGTCGGTACAGAAGCCGAAAAAATAGTAAGAAACGCCATTGAGGGGTTTGTCTGCGAAGACAATGACGTTGAGCAATTCCTTAAAAACAAGGCGTTTGAGTTTGAAAAACGCGACAAGAGCCGAACGTATCTCGTCGGTGGTTGACTTTTATAAGGGCAACAATTTCACCCTGCTGCAAGCGGACAAGTCCGATCCACGGCCAAACTACCCGATCCTGCAGAGCGCAAAATCATCGACCTGCAACCATGTTCCGTTGTTCAGGTCGCATCTGACGCCGACAGAGACACGCCCCGCCGTTGTCACTTCAAATGTGTATGTTGGGTACCGCCAGTCTCCGACGCCATTGTATGTCGTCATCGAGTCGGACTGCCCTGTCGGAGCCGTGGTGCCGGTGGAGTGATAGAGCCTGATATCCCCTGTGCTGCCGGGGATAATCAAGCCCTGCGTAAAGCAGCTCAACATATATTTACCCGGCTGCAGATCAACCGTTTGATACAGGGCCACGTATGACCCGCCGGCGGTGCCGGCCAAGTAATACGCCGCCGAATAATGCGTACCCGGACCGGGTGTGTGCTGATTCTTTACGCCCGCATCCCTGCTAAACCTGTTGCTCGCGGTCGAGCTGCGCACCCAGTTGTCCGGCGAACCGTTCGAATTGCTCCAGCTGTCGAGCGTCGCATTGAGAAGCAGGTTGTCGCCTTTCACGGTCACATAGGCGACAGCCGCCATGTCCGTGCCGTATACAACGCCGTTGATTTCATATGTTCCAATTTCTGTAAACGGCCCGGAATGCTCCCATACGACCGGCAGTTCCCCGACGCCGTTCGGCGAATTGTTGTAGTGCACGGTCACCGTATCGGGCAGCGTATAACCGTCGGCCGCGGACGGAAACACCTCCACCGGGTCAACGCGCTTGACGGACAAGAGCTCCCTGTCTGTGACCGGCACATACGTGTCCGCCTCCCACAGAAAAGCCGCGTAGGTGTATCCCGCTCTGTACCCGTCAAGTGACAGACTGACGGACGCTATTTCACCGTCCGCGAAGCGCAGAACATGGCTGTCGAGGGCCGCGAGCGCGCCATCGGCGTTGTAGGCCGCCAGGGCGGCCAAAACCGGATTTGCGGGGGCAGCGGCGGCCACTCGATACTCCGCCGTAACACCGTCGCCCACCCTGCTGACATGGACAAACGCGTTGTAGGTTTCGTCGCCCGTCGGATGGGCGGGGTCCTCAGAGACAAGCGTGAGTGACAGAGCGTCGATGAACGCGTAATTCGGGCCAGCCGAAGCGTTGTTCGGCGAACTGGCGAAGAAACCGACCGTCACCTGCCCGTTCGTAACATGGATATTGCCGATCACGATTTCCGTGTATGGGTACCGCCCCGCGGTCGTGTTCCCGGTATTGTCGGCGTAAGCGGCCTCCGTGAGCGGGACTGTCTGAAGCAAGTTGTTTATGATTGTTTCACCGCCGTAGTTCTCAGCGTAAGCATACAATTCCGCCTGCTCCACTCCGGCGCTCGGATGGCCCCTCTTGACCCAGCCGCGGAATTCATAGACCCCGTTTGGGATGCCTGCCACGGTCTGATAAACAGACGCCGAATACGGCGTTGTCGCGTAGAGGCACGCGTATCTGTCGCCGATGGCGCCGTGAGACACATTGTAGGTGTTATTGCCGCTCGTCCCCACCTGTGCCGCGTTTGTGTCGGTGACCGGGCTCTTTGACCAACTCAAAATGTCAGTCCCGCTATTGCCCTCAAAACTCGGGTTCCGCAATAGATTTTGTCCGGGGGCGGCGGAAACCGCGGCGGGCGGCGCAAATCCGTAAATCTCAAACGATGCCAGCCCCAAACCGGTTTTGTCAACGAACCGGACATAGCGGACGTCAGGGATACATTGGCTGACGACGTCGGACCCACCGGTTGTCTGCGCATCCAGGCGTTTCGTCCATACCGACCCGTCAACGGATGTGAGGACCGTGTATGCATGCGCCGTGTCTGCCGGCCAGACAAAGTGAAAGCCGAAAATGTTCTGATGCGAGCCCATGTCCACCTGGATGTATCGGCCGGGCGCGTCGGGAACCCACGCGGTATCCGCGTCGTTATCAACGGCGTAGAGCGGCTGGTCGGCGGCCGGCGTGACCGCGTCGGAGACGACGGGCTGCACCAGGGCGAGATCGGTCGAATTCTTGCCGAAAACGCCGAACTGCGTGAAGGACATCGGTATCGTGTCGGCGGCGCTCGTCATGCGCAAGAAACGCACACCAAGCAACGCGGGCGAAAAGGAATCCAGCGAGGATTCCAGCGGCTCGTCTGTGTTTCTGTTTCTAAATTTTACCGTCTGCCATGTCCGGCCGTCTTGGGACGCCTCAAGTTTGTACTTGTGCGTCGCCGTCTCAAACCACATGATGTTGATGCTTGTAATGTCGAAGAATCCCTCCATGTCCACCCACCATTGATGGCCCGCCGCGTTGTCTTTCATTGTGGCGAAGCTGGTCGGCACGCCGTCATTGCCCCAGGCTGCTTCGCTGCCTTCCGCCAAGTCGCCGGAATACGAAGGTTTGCCGTCGGCAATGTCTTTTTCGGCGACATCGGAGGACACAGCCCCTTCGATACGCAGTTCCGCCATTGAGAACGGCGCCGCCGCGTCCTCCGCAAACAACACCCTGATATGCCGCGCGGATTTCAGTTTCCCTGTAAAATCTATCACGGTTTCAAGTTCCGACGCGGCGCCCGCTGTTTGATCCGACAAAGGCAGCCAGATTTGTCCGTCGGCAGAATATTGTACCCAGTATTGGCAGGCTGATTGCCGTGCCCAAAGAATTCTGATATTGGATATATCATACTTGTCCGACAGGTCCACTTGCCAGTATTCTCCCGCCTCACCGCTTGCGGCTTCCCAAACCGTCTCGTCGTCGCCGTCGTTGGCCTTGTTCGCGGCGCCGCTGCTGGCTGTCGAGCGCTTTTTGTAAGCAATGGACGTGTCGTCCGGGGTGGGTTCATCCGGCGGCAGGATTTCGCCGCCAAAGATGCCTTTCGGCGCGACGGTATCGATGGTCACGGAGTCGGAGGCAAGCCCGGCGGCGGTCGCGGTCACGGTAATCGTGTCGTACGGGGTTGTTCCCGCGACGACCCACACAGCGACCTGGCCGCCTCTGGGCGTGATGGTCGCGGATTTCGTACCGACGGCATTGGCGGTTTCGCCGCCGAGAATCCACGCGTCGCCCGACGTGACAGTCACCGTCACGGGGTGCGCGTTCGTCGTGGGCGCGCCGAAAGAAAGCGCGGTGGTCACGGTCCCCGCATTGGTGATGACATGGCCGTCGGCATCTTTGACATCGATATAGAGCAGGCGCTTGTCGCCGCCGTTGGCGATCAACGGAGCCTCCCTTGACACGGAGGCTACCGTGCCGTCGGAATTCCAATCGGCCCACCAAGTCAGGTCGACTTTGGCCGGTGTGAGTGTCCTCGGGTCTTTGACGACGTATTCCGAAACCTTTTGGCCGCCCGCGTCGTACCCCTCCGCTTTTATCGTCGTGTACGCGTGGCTTACGCCGTTGAACGTCCATGGCTTGTAATCCGTCTTCTTCCAGGCCGTCTGTGAGAAGGAGCCCGTCACGTTGACCGGATCGTAACCGCGCCCATAGTATATCTCCGGAATTTTCAGCGCGTCCGGAGCGGTTTTCTCCTCGCCTATCCGCGTATACGTCCGGCCGCCGTCCGTGCTGCCAAACAGCCCGATCGAATCGGCGTTTCCGTAAACCATCACGTCGGAAGCCGCCAAAGTGTTCGAATCGTCAAACCAGCGGTTGGCGATGTACACCATCGGGCCGGAACGAATGCCTTCCGGGCCGCCGTATGTCCAGCCGGGGTTTCTCTGGGCCTGCGCGTAGTAATACGCGTATTTCGGCACCCTAAAAAAGTCCACGATGCCGCACGGCGTGGGGCGGCCCGCAACGGCGTTGCCGGTGTTCGGCGTGTCGGGGTTGCCCTCGCCGAAGCCCGTGTAGTCCTGCCACACCCAGTAATACCCGATGTTGAGCGTGCTGCCCTGGCTTCTGTCCAGCGCGGTCTGGTAGTTGGCCAAGGCCTGGCGGAGAGGCGCCTCGGTCGACCTCCACCGGGGCTGCCTGGTGGACGACGCATAGGCGCCGCCGTCCCAGTCGCCGAACTCGTTGTAAATATTCGGAGCGTTGTTTTTAAACGCGCCTTGCCCGGTGTTGGTGGAATGAACCGCCATGATGTCGTAATAGCTTGTCGTCGTCCCGCCCTGGGTCCACATGTTTTTGGTCGGGATCTCCAGTTTGGCGTTCGCGGTGATCGTCGGGCCGATGTTCGTGTTCGAGCCGCCCTCGTTGACGGCAAACTCCCACACCACGACACTGGGGCTGTTGCGGTCGCGGCGCATCATATCCTGCGCTTCCCTATAGGCGCTTTGCTGTCTGCCGCTGTTGCTGGCGCCGCCGTTTTGCCAGCCCGTAATCGGCTGCTGCACCATCACGCCGTATTCGTCGCAGGCCTCGATAAACGCCCGCTGGTAGGGGTAGTGGGCCAGCCGTATCATATCGTAGCCGGCGTCTTTGATCATGCGGATTTCATCCCTCGCGGCCGCTTCGGGGACGGCAAAACCGACCATGCCGATCTCCTGGTGCGTATTTGTGCCAAGCCCTGTCCACGCCTCGCCGTTGATCAAAATCTGACCTTTTGTGCCGCTTGCGGCGGTGCCGGAGGCGTTGGTGAAGACGATGCGCTTGAACCCTGTCCTCGTCGTCATCTCATCGACAAGCTCACCGTCCGCGTACACACTTGTGACAAGCGTGTAGAGTTCCGGGAAATTCGGATGCCACAGCTTGGCCCCGGCGATGCTGCCCGTATCACTGATCTGGACGCTGTCGCCCAGGCTCGCCGCGGGCGGGACGACCGCCGGGGCCGTCGTGCGGTTCCAGACCGACGCGCCATCGCCGTCAAACAGTTCATTTTTGACGGTGACAGCGACTGCCTCCGATGTTTCGTTCTTCACGTCCGCGCCAATCCAGAAAGCCACGTCGCCGGTGAATCCGACGGATGAATGGCCCTGGATATTGGTGATGCCGCAGTCCGCGCTGGCGGCGGAATACGCCGTCGCGGTGTCGGAATGGATGAACACGCCGCCGCTCGCCGGCCTGATGACCTGTTCGGTCGGGCTGGCCGGTTTGAGAAGCGGGTCGGTCAGGTGTACTTTTTCATTTGCGATGAGCTTGACGCTTCGGTAAAGGCCGCCGTGATAGCGAAAATCGATAGACGCCGCGCCGGGAAGCCAGTTCGTGTTGGCGCGCGTGTCTATTTTGACGGCGACAACGTTCGATCCCCCCGGGATAAGGCTGTCCGTGATGTCATAGGTAAACCCCATGAACCCACTTTGATGCTCCCCGATATAGTCGCCGTTGACATACACCGTGGCCAACTGCATAGCCGCGCCGAAGTTGATGAAAATCTGTTTGTCCGCCATCTCTGCCGGCAGATCAAATGTCTTCCTGTACCAGGCGATGCCCAGATACGCCTCGATGCTGTCGTACATGACGTAATCCGTACTGTGCGGCAGCGCGACGCTTTCCCACGCCGTGTCAACAAACGCGGGGTCATCGGCCCCTTCCACGTCGCCCTTGGTGAACTTCCAGCCGCCGTCAAAATCGGACTCCAGCCTGGGCGGCAGGATGTCCGGATCGTCCGGATCGTCCGGATTTTTGAAAAGCGCGGCTCTGTTGCCGTTTCCGTCAAACGAGAACGTGAAATTGGCGTTGCTCGCGATGTCAACCGCCACTTCCCCGGCCGTCACACGGGTTACCGTCAGTGTCCATGTCGTGCCGCCGTCCG
>JAIRML010000287.1 GCA_031258665.1 Oscillospiraceae bacterium
CGGCGGCGGCGTGCGCGCGCATCCACAGCTCCTGCTTCGGCGCGCCGAGACAGACGAAGACAACATCCGCCCCGGCCGCCCGGACCGCGGCGGCCGCGTCCTCACCCCGCGTGAAATAGCCGTCCCGCGCGCCGCAGACCACAAGCCCCGTGTGCCGCGCCGCGGCGCGGCGCGCCGCCTCCTCGGCCACGCCGGGCGCGGCGCCGAGCAAAAACAACCGGCGCCCCCGCGCCGCCAGCGCCGGCAACAACGCCTCGGCAAAATCGATGCCGGCCATGCGCGCGCGCAGCGGCCGCCCCAAGATCCGGGATGCAATCGAGACCCCCACGCCGTCCGGCAATGCGAGATCGGCGGCGCGCACCGCCTCCCGCGCCGCCGCGTCGCGGCGGCACATCATCACGATCTCGGCGTTTGGCGTCACGACCAGGCGCGCGCGGGCTGCTCCGCCGTCGGGCGTCCCCTCGTCGAGAAAGGAGAGTGCGCGGGTCAGCGCCTCATCCACGGTCACATTGTCGAACTCGACTCCCAGGATCTCGCAGCGCACGTCCTCTCCTCACTTCCCCAGCGCGGTCATCGCGGTAAACACCACACATTGTATCACACCCGAGCCCCTTTGGCAATCATTCCGGTATAATCTCCTCCAGTTGCGTAAAATGAAGCGGCCGGAAGACGGCGGCCGCGGGTTTTCTTGAACTTGTCCCCTCACCGCGCGGGTTTTCTGACTGTTGATCTGACAAAACCTGTTGTCAGATGCGGCCAAATCCGCTATAATACCTCTTGGATTGGTCACTCGGATTTGTCGGCGGCGCCGGCACGCCAAGAGGGGTGCGAGCCGCAGCCGGGCGCCTCCGACAGAAGTGATGAGAAGTACCAACGTGGGCTACCTCCGCAGCCCACAACCCAAAATTCCTGTTTTATTTGTTGAAAAACTTTGTTTTTCAACAATACGGGGGTTGGATCGAGACGCTGAGGCGCCTCGCGGGGTGCGGTTTGCGGAAATGAATTCCGCAAACCGCGGATGGGATCTGTCCCCAAAAAATTCTTGTAACTTATTGCCGCTTCGCGGCCATAAGTTACCAACGTGGGCTACCTCCGCAGCCCACAACCCAAAATTCTTGTTTTTTGTTGCCATTTCGCGGCAACAAGGTACTAAACAGAGAGGAGTCTGCACATGGTCAGACAGAACATCGAGTTTATCACCCGGCACGATCCGGAGGTGGGGCGCGCCCTCGGCCTGGAATGTGACCGTCAGCGCCGGAACATTGAGCTCATCGCCTCAGAAAACTTTGTGAGCCCCGCCGTCATGGCCGCGATGGGAACACCGCTGACCAACAAATACGCGGAGGGGTACCCCGGCAAACGGTATTACGGCGGCTGCGAATGCGTCGACATCGCCGAAACCATCGCCATCGAGCGGGCCAAACAGCTCTTTGGCGCCCAATTTGTCAATGTGCAGCCGCACGCGGGGGCCCAGGCCAACGCCGCCGTCTATTTCGCGCTGGTGCAGCCCGGCGACACGGTGCTGGCCATGAGTCTGGCCCACGGCGGCCATCTGACGCACGGGAGCCCCGTGAACATCTCGGGCGCCTATTACCACATTGTTCCCTATGGGGTGGACGATGTCACGCACCGCATCGACTACGACAAGCTGCGCGCGCTGGCGCAGACCCACAAACCGAAGATGATCCTGGCCGGCGCGTCGGCCTACCCGCGGACCATTGACTTCGCCGCTTTCGGCGAGATCGCCCGCGAAGTGGGCGCCTATCTCTTCGTCGACATGGCACACATCGCCGGGCTGGTCGCGGCCGGGCTGCACCCCGACCCCATGCCCCACGCCCACGTGGTGACAACGACGACGCACAAGACCCTGCGCGGTCCGCGCGGCGGTCTCATTCTGTGCAACGACCCCGACATCGCCAAAAAGATCAACAAGGCTGTGTTTCCGGGCACACAGGGCGGCCCTCTGATGCACATCATCGCCTCCAAGGCGGTGGCGCTGGGCGAGGCGCTGCAACCGTCATTTAAGGCGCACCAGCAGCAGATCATCCACAACGCGCAGGCGATGGCGGAGGCACTCCTCGAGGCCGGTTTCCAGCTCGTCTCGGGCGGCACCGACAACCATCTCATGCTGGTGGACCTGCGCCCGGTGAATCTCACCGGCAAAGAGATGCAGCGCCGGCTGGACGAGGTCTACATCACAGTCAACAAAAATGCGATCCCGGGCGACCCGCAGAGCCCGCTGGTGACGAGCGGCATCCGGGTGGGCGTGCCCGCCGCCACCACGCGCGGCTTCACGAAGGCGGACATGCGCGTCATCGCACGGCTCATCCACCGGGCAGCCGTCGATTTCGAGAACGCCGCCGACGAGATCCGCGCGGAGGTCGGCGCCTTGTGCGCCCGGCACCCCCTCTATGAGTAGCCCCGCACGGCCGCTGGCCGATGAGATACGCCCCTCCACATTGGATGATGTGGTGGGGCAATCCCATATTTTGGGTTCCCGCGGACTGTTGCGCCGGGTCATTGACAGCGGTCTGATTCCCAATATGATTTTTTATGGCCCCTCCGGCACCGGCAAAACCACGGTGGCCTCCATCATTGCCGCGCGCACAAACCGCACGCTGCACAAACTCAACGCCACCACCGCCGGCACGGCCGACATCAAAGAGATCATCGCCAGCCTGGGCACGCTGATGGCGCCGGGCGGTGTGCTGCTGTACCTGGACGAGATTCAGTACTTCAACAAAAAACAGCAGCAATCGCTGCTGGAGTTCATTGAGAACGGACTCATCACGCTCATCGCCTCCACAACGGAGAATCCCTACTTTTATGTCTACAACGCCATTTTGAGCCGCTCCACAATCTTTGAATTCAGGCCTGTCGCCGCCGGGGATGTCCGCCTCGCCCTCCGGCGGGCGGTGGCGCTGGCGGCGGAGCGGTCTGGGCACCCGATCGTGTGCCCAGACGAG
This sequence comes from Oscillospiraceae bacterium, assembly GCA_031258665.1. Classification (GTDB taxonomy): domain Bacteria; phylum Bacillota; class Clostridia; order Oscillospirales; family UBA929; genus JAIRTA01. Next base: position 2,967 of record JAIRML010000287.1, read on the forward strand.
GTGATGTCATACCTGGCGGCCGCCTGCGGCGGCGACGTGCGCAAAGCCGTCGGCGCGGTGGAGCTCCTGGCAAAGGCCACGGCCCTCTCCGGAGGCGCCGCCACCTTCTCCCTGGCGGACGCCGAGGTGGTGGCCCAGCGCTCGG
>JAIRML010000024.1 GCA_031258665.1 Oscillospiraceae bacterium
AATTTTGGGTTGTGGGTTGCAGGCAACCCACATTGGGACAGACCCGCTGCGTCCCGTGGAAACCACAGGACCAGCGGGTCTGCCCGGGTCGGGTCGAGAGACAGCCTGAAGGGCGCGCACGATACCGGATTCAGCCTGTCACAGTGCGTAAAGCTCGTCGTTTTGAACGACTTGAATACCATTTTTTTCCAATATCGTCTGGGCGTACTCGTTGTCTTCCACGCGGAAGATCACGTAAGCGTTGCCCTGCTGCCGCGCGATGAACGCGTACGCGTACTCGACGCTGACGCCCTCCGCCGCCAAGGCGCTGAGCGCCCGGGCGAGACTGCCGGGCTTGTCCGCGATAGACACCGCGAGCACCGGCGTCACCGAGACGACGCACTGCGCGGCCTTGAGGACATCCAGCGCCCGTTGCGGTTCACTGACGATGAGCCGTAAGATCCCAAAATCCATCGTGTCGGCAATGGACATGGCGCGCAGGTCAATGCCGGCGGCGCCCAATGTCTGCGTCACCTCCGCCAGCCGGCCGGGGCTGTTTTCCACAAAAATGGAAATCTGGTCGATCGCCATTTGCTTTCCCCCTCGTCGTTGTAAAATTTGGGTTGTGGGTTGCAGGTGCAGCCCACGTTAGATCTTGCGCTTGTCAATGACGCGGACGGCCTTGCCTTCGCTGCGGGCGATGGTGCGCGGCGCGACCAATGTCACCTTTGGAGAGATGCCCAGCATGGCGCGCAACGAGGCGAGCAGTTCCTCTTCACGGGTGGCGATCTGTTTGACTGTGTCGGAGAACATCTCCGGGGTCATCTCCACCTGGACCTCAAAAGTGTCCGTGTAGTTCACCCTGTCGACGATGATCTGATAGTTCGAGGGGAACCCGGCGCCGAGCAGAACCGTCTCGATCTGGGAGGGGAAGACGTTGACGCCCCGGATGATCAGCATGTCGTCGCTGCGGCCCATCGGCTTCGACATCTTGATGAGCGTCCGGCCGCAGGAGCAGGTCTTTCGGGTCAGGACGCAGATGTCACGCGTCCGGTAACGCAGCAGCGGGAACGCCCGCTTGCTGATGCAGCTGAAGACAAGTTCGCCCTTGGCGCCGTCCGGCAGGACGTCGCCCGTGTCGGGATCGATGACCTCCGCAAGAAAGTGGTCTTCGTTGATGTGCATCCCCGTCTGTTCCTCGCACTCAAACGACACGCCCGGCCCGGAGATCTCCGTCAGCCCGTAGATGTCGTAAGCGCGGATGCCCAGCTTCTTCTCGATGTCGCGGCGCATCTCGTCGCTCCAGGCTTCCGCGCCAAAGATGCCGGCCTTCAGCTTGAGCTCGCCCTGCCGGCCCTGCGCGATGATTGTTTCCGCCAGATACGCGGCATAGGATGGCGTGCAGCACAGGATTGTCGAGCCGAGGTCGCACATAAATTGGATTTGCCGGTCCGTGTTGCCGGACGACATGGGCAATGTCAGCGACCCCACCTTGTGGGAACCGCCGTTTAGGCCCGGGCCGCCCGTAAACAGGCCGTAGCCATAGCAGACGTGTACCACGTCGTCTTTTGTCCCGCCGGCGGCAATGATGGCCCGGGCGCAGCACTCCTCCCAGAGGTCGATGTCGTCTTGGGTGTAAAACGCCACCACGCGCCGGCCCGTTGTCCCGCTCGTGGATTGGATCCGCACGCAGTCGCGCAACGGCACGGCGAGTAAGCCGTAGGGGTAAGCGTCTCTCAAGTCGTCCTTTGTGAGGAAGGGCAATTTGGGCAGGTCGTCCACCGAGCGGATGTCGTCCGGCCCGACGCCTTTTTTGTCCATCAGATCTCTGTAGTAGGCGACATTTTGATACGCGTGCCTGACCGTACGCGCCAGTCTTTCCGACTGTAAGGTCCGCAGTGCATCTTGGGATGCGCATTCCATCTCCTGCTGATAGTACTTCACCGTTCCCCCGCCTTTATTATCATGATTTACATGAACCGTCATTCTGCCGGACTCCGCGAAACCATGGCCCACGAAGTCTCACGGCAGTGAGTATAGTGCTTTGCTGCCGCTTCGCGGCAACAAAAAACAAGGATATAGGTTGTGGGTTGCAGGTGCAACCCACATTAAATAAAATTATCGCACATGTGACGGGAAGTGTCAAGCGATTTTGACGGAAAATCGCGGAGAATCCAGAAGAGAACGTGAAAACGCCCCAAAATATATATCTTTGGGCGCTCTGGAGGTCCGTTCCATATTCAAGACTCTTCCTTGGCCGGTGGCTGCGCGGGGGGGGACAGACTGCCCGGGGTGTGGATGAAACGGCTGACGAGCTGGGATTTTTTTGAAGCCCCCGCCTTGCCCAGGATGTTTTTAATGTGAAATTTGATCGTATTGATCGACACGTAGAGGATGTCGGCCATCTGCTGATTGGAGTACCCCCCCAAAATGAGCTCGTAGACCTTTTTTTCTGTCATTGTGAGTTGGGCAAAAAGCACATCCTGGTTCAATATGCTGATGACAGAGGGGGGCGTCGGCGTCTCCGCGTCCTGTTTCGGCGCCGCGGGAACCGGCGGCTCGGAGACAATGTGCAGATGCGGCGCCTCCGGCGCGCGCGTCTGGGCCGGTTCCCTGTCCGCCTGTGCCGCCGTGGGCCTG
>JAIRML010000047.1 GCA_031258665.1 Oscillospiraceae bacterium
CCGGAGGTGTACTGCATGTTGCACACGTCGTGGCGGCTGATCGTCGCCATGCGCTGGTACACGATCTCGATCGGCGTCCGCTCGGCGGCCCGCAGCGCCTCGCCCCAGGTGAGGCAGCCGGGCAGGGGGGAGTCGGTGGCGATGATGTGGCGCAGGAAGGGAAGACGCTTGGCGTGCAGCGGCTCACCCGCTTTGTGGGTGGCGAGCTCCGGGCAGAGCTCCCGGATGATGCTCAGATAGTCGGAGTCCTTGTAACCGTCCACCATGACGAGGGTGTGCGTGTCGGACTGGCGCAGCAGGTACTCCGCCTCGTGGATCTTGTAAGCGGTGTTGACAGTGACCAAGATGGCGCCGATCTTGGTGGCGGCCCAGAAGGTGATGTACCAGGCCGGCACGTTTGTGGCCCAGATGGCCACCTTATCGCCCCGTTTTACCCCCAGGGAGATGAGTGAGCGGGCAAAGAGGTCCACATCGTCCCGAAACTCGCGGTAGGTCCGCGTGTAGTCGAGCGCCGTGTAGCGGAAGGCGTACTGATCGGGGAATTCTTCGACGACCCTGTCGAGGAGCTGCGGGAACGTGAGGTCAATGAGGGACTCCTTCTCCCAGATGAAGTGGCCGGTGTTGGCCCGGTTGCTGAAGAGCCGGCCGTGGCCGTTTGTGGTCTCGGTGTAGCGGCTCATGTAGTACGCGTAGTGCGGAATGACGACGCCGGCGTCCTCCAGGTCACCGGCCCAGCGTTTGACCCACTCGAGCGAGATGTAGCCCTCGTAGTTGATGGAGCGCAGCGCGCGGATCATCTCTTCGATGGGCAGGTCGCCCTGGCCCATCAGGCGGTAGCGGATCTCCCCACCTTCCACGACGGAGTCCTTGGCGTGGACATATTTGATGTGGGCCCCGAGGTTTTGTACCGTCTGTTCCGGCGTCTCGTTCGCGAAGCGGTACGGGTGGTGTATGTCCCAGAGAGCGGCCACCGCGTCGTGGGCCACACGCTCCAGCAGGGCGTTTAGCCGCGATGTGTCGCTGTAGACGCCGTTTGTCTCAACCAGCAGCGTGACACCGTATTCCGCGGCGATGGGGGCAAGAGCCCGCAGTTGTGAGAGGACTGCTTCGTCATCCACCGCGACATCGTCCGGCCGGGCGTTCAGGTCGGCCAAAACGCGTACGAAGGGCGTGCCGAGACGGCCCGCCAGCCGAATGTATTCGGTGACGATCTCAATGTTCTCGGCCCGGCGGTCCGCAAATTTCAGGCAGGCGTGAGAGGAAAAGCAGGCAATGGAGAGACGCAGGGAGGCCAGGTGCCGGATGGTGGACTCGATTTCGTGTTCGGAGAAGGGCTGCGCGCGCACGGCGAAGATGTCTTCGCCCAGGCCGCGGATCTCGATGCCGTCAAAGCCGAAATCCTTTGCGGCGGCAGTGACGTCCGAGAAGGTCCAATTGGGGCAGGCCAGTGTGGAAAACGAGATTTTCATGGACAAACCTCCTTACAAATAGCCCGAAATCGGGCGGGGGAGGCAAAAAAACTTCGCCCCCTGTGCATCACAAGAGACGAAGATGTCACATCTCCGCGGTACCACTCTCGTTTGGAACAATGTTCCCACTCAGCGCATCGTGGCGGGCGCGCCCGAAAGGGCGGCTCTCGCACAATGCCTTCCCATGATAACGGCGGGAAACCCGGTCGCACCTACTGCCGCGCGCCCAAAGGCGGCGCGGGTTCAGCTGACTGCTCAAGGGGGAGTGCGGGACCACCTTTGTGCGCTGCCTTTCACCAGAGGCACGTGGTGCCAAACGGCAGCTCTCTGTGCCACGCCCGTGGACCGCTTGCGCCCTGTCATCGCATTTGTGCATTCACCTGACCTACAGTATACGCCGCGTATTTTGGTTTGTCAAGCTCTTTCGACTTCCTTGTTGCCGCCGCCATGGAAGATCATCCCAATTTATTCCGACGGCTCTGTGAGCGCGTCGGCGCCGATGTATTCGCGCAGGCCGGATTCCGTCTGTTCGTAGCTCGACACCGCCATGTCCGTCAGGTGGTACAACCGGTTGATTGTCAGCAAAATGCCGCTCAGCGAGGTCTGGATGTTCTGCAGCCCGGCCGCAATGTCCTCGCGGGAGGCGAGTTCGGGGAGCATCTGGCGCGACAAAATCGCCAAGCTGTCCCCCATGATCTGCAGACGGCGATAGATCATGTATAGGTCGATGTTGGCTTTTTGTACATCGGAGAAGCGGATGTTTATGTACGACATGGATTCCTCCCTCTCCGTCCTTTTGGACGACTCCAAAAACCTTGCGCGCGGGGCACCGGATCTTTTTCTGGCGGAAGTTTTTAGAGGTGCCCTTTTGGGTTCGCGCCGTGCTCTTTGCTTGTCACCATAGGATGTCCCGTTCGGCCAATTGGGAGACGCCGTTTTGCATGTTCGCCTGTAGCACATCGAGCTGGACGGCCAGATTGTCGAGCTGGCGCCGCAGATCTTCAATGATGTGATTGATCGTTTTCATCTCGGAGGAGACCCACGCGGCGTTCAGTTTTGAACTGTACGCGGTGAGGCCTTCCTTGAGCGCCCGGATGGCATCGGCCTGTTCACCAACCGCCTTTACCTGGGCAGCAGCCAAAACAATATCGGCCGGCATGCTAAATCACCTCCAAATGATTCCAAGCCTGCCTGCAACCTCATGCGGCGGGCAAAGCCCGCGGATGTTCTCACAAGAACTGCCCCGCGTTGCTGGTGATGGTACGCTCCACCGACGCGTACTGCGAAACGGTACCCTCCAGAAACCGCGCGTAGGACTCGATGATGTCGCGGTGCGCGTCAAACCGGGGCTGCATAGCGGTGATCTTGGCGCGCAGCATGTCCGACGCGTCGCTGGCCCACTGGCCCTCCAGGCTGTGTATGGTGGCCTTGATATGGTGCAGCGTCTGCGTCAGCGCGTCGCTCACCGCGCGCATGCGGTTGGCCTTTTCTCTGACCTCTTCAAACGAGATTTTGATATCTGACATATACCCATCCTCACTCTCACCAGGCGCTCCGCGACAGCGACTGCGCGGAGCTGCGTACGTTCTCTTGGGTCTCGCGGTAGGCGCGGGCGCTTTTCTTCAAAAAGTCGGCGTACGCCCGCAAAAGCGTTTCCATCTGCCTGAAGTCGTCTCCGAAACCCTCGATCTGGCGCGTAAACACCACATTGTCCTGCCCAGACCAGGTGAGGCGCAAGTCTTGAACGGTCTGGAGCAGACGCAGGTAATCGTTTCGGTACGACGCGACCAAGCCCTCCATCTTGGCGGCCGCACTCTCCAACTGCGCAATGTCCACTGAGATCTGCCCTCTCGACATGGTTGCCCCCCTTCTGCGCAATGTCTTGCGTACCTGCGCACATATATAACATATTATACTACGCTTCACGCATAAAGTACAGACCCAATTCGCCCTGATTTTATAAGAAAAACCATAAAATTCCATCAGATCAACATGAGTCTGGCGCCGTTGTAAAGACCGGCCTCCGCCGCGGTCGCGCGCGCGTCCACGATATCCCCCGTCTGCCGGTCGCAGAGCACGGTGGATTCGTTGGCGACAAAGAGCCCTTCGGAGAGCTCAGACAGCGCCTTTGAGATGAGCGCCGTCAGCTCACAGAGCGGCAGAGCGGGCGGGATAAACACGTCGAAAGAACGGCCGGCGGCCGGCAGGTAGACCTCGATCAGCAATTTGTTCATCGCGGATCACCTCCCTCCGGGCCCAGGGCGGTGAGCAGCTTGGACAGGACCGGCCGCCCCCGGCGCAACACGTAGCCGAAGCCGTCCTCCACCTCTTCGTACAGTCCGGCGGAGACCTTCGAAAACGGGAAGACATATTGGTCGGCCAGGCCGCCGCCCACCCAAACGCCGTCGGCCCCGGCCATGTGGCGCTTGTACCAGCCTTCGGAGGACACGGCGCCAAAGCCGTGCACCCTGTCGCAGACGGCAAAGCGGATGTTGTACATGCCCTCCGCCTTCTCCATGAGGACACGCAGCTTGTCCCGCCCGTCGCCGGAGAGCCGTTCCAACAGGTGGCTCAGAGAGGCGATCACATACAGTGTCATCGGGAAAGCCGCGCCGGCGGTGGTTTTGTAGGCGTTGTTGCGCCGCACCATCTCCTCAAAGAGCTGGCGCACCTGGGCCTCAAAATCGCTCCCCACGTACGCATAGTCACAGGCGGCGCTGTTCCTCGGGAAGAGATCTCCCGCGTCCCACACCACGGTGCGCACATCCGGCAGCAACGCGGCCGTCTCCGCCAGCCCCCGCGCCGGTTCGGCCAGGGAGAAGAGATCCTGCGCCGCCAGCCAGACCGCCACCGACGATTGCAGGTCGACGGTCACAAGCTGGAGGCTCTGTTTGTTCACCCCCACCGGCAGCGCGGCCAGGGAGTGCGCCGCGCCGCGGACAAAGGAGGCATCCACGCGCGCCGGCAGGACGGGCACGGGCGGCGCCGCCGTGCGGCTGTGCCTGTCCAGATCGGCGCAGAAGGCGCGGATGGCTTTTTGCGAGGTGTCCGGCCCAAACACGGCCGTTTGAAACTCGTAGAGCGTATCGAGTCGCACAAGACCGCGCCCTTTGAGTTTCGAGGGGTACACGCCGTCGGTGTTGCCGAGCACGCCGAAATAATCGGAGCGATCGTTCAGCTGCAGCACAATGGTCTGCCGGAAATTTTGCAACATCCGGTAGCGCACGGCGTGTAGGGCGTTGCCGGTCAAAATGACGTGGACACCGCAGTTGACCCCCTCGCGGGCGATCTGCAGCAAGCCGTCCTCATAGGCCTCAAACTGCTCGATGAAGGCCAAGTAGTTGCGCACGACCAGCAAGATGGCAGGCGCCGTTTCGCCGCTGGCGGCGCAGTAGGCGCCGAATTCGCCGCCAAATTCGGCGAAACGGCGTTTGCGGTCGGCAATCTCCGCCACCAACATCCGCAGCAAGTTGCGGATCCGCTCCTCGTCGTGCGAGAACAGGACGCCGCCCACCTGGGGGGCCTGTTCGAACGCCCGTAGCGTCTCGGCGCCCAAGTCGACCAGGTACATGTGGAGCCTGTCGGCGCCGTAGTCGGAGAGCAGGCCGCAAAGCAGGGTGTTCAGCAGCGTCGTCTTTCCGCTGCCGGCCGCGCCGAAGATCACGGCGTTGCCCTCGCGGCTGAGCGGGAGTGTAAGAATATCTTGGCGCTGGTTGAAGGGGTCGTCGTATTCGCCAATGACCGGATCCAGCGCGAAGGGCTCGGCGGTGTAGGCGTACTTGCGCCTGAGATCGCTGAGCAGCACAACCGGCGGGATAGCCGGCAGCCACAGCGGGCGGGCCGACACATGCTCCTCCTCCGCCAGCGCGGAGAGATATTGGACGACGGATGTGATCTGCGTTGCCATGTGACCCGTCAGGTCCTGCCGGGGTCTCGGCTTGGCCTCCGCCACGGTCCGGCCCAGGTAGTCCACGACCGCGATGCCGTCGTCCCGGTTGTGCGCCACCTCGTCGGAGGGCACATAGGGCGCGCCGCACCAGGCGGCCTGCCCCAGCGCGAAGAGCTCGTGGAAGCCGACCTGAAGATAAAAGCGCCCGGTTTCCGACAGGTGCACCGCGTCGGGGCGCTTCAGCATGTCCATGCTGTCCGCCTTCTCCTGGACCTTCAGGCAGACCCGGGCCCGGCTGTTACTCCAGATCTGGTCGTCCACGACGCCCGACGGCTTCTGGGTAGCCAGGATCAGGTGGATCCCCAGACCGCGGCCGATCCGCGCCGCGCTGATGAGCTGTTCCATGAACTCCGGCTGCTGGGTCTTGAGTTCGGCAAACTCGTCGGAGATGATGAACAGATGGGGCACTGGCGCCGTCACCAAGCCGGAACGGTACATCATCTGGTACTTGTAGATGTCGATGGTGCCCTCGTTCGAGAGCGGCCGCGCTTCGCGGAAAATCCGCTGCCGCCGCCGCAGCTCGCTCTGGATCGAGATCAGCGACCGCTTGACCGCCGCGCCGTCCAGGTTGGTGATGGTGCCGGCCAGATGGGGCAGGCGAAGGCCCTTGTCCGGGCCCTCAAAGGCGCCGGCCAGGCCGCCGCCCTTGTAGTCGATCAGGATGAAGGCGACTTCGTCCGGCCGGTAATTGACGGCCAGAGAGAGGACAAAGGTCATGATGAACTCGCTCTTCCCGGAGCCCGTCATCCCGGCGATCAGACCGTGCGGGCCGTGGAATTTTTCGTGCAGATCCAGTGTAAAGATCTCCCCGTCCGCCGTCAGGCCCACCGGGGCCCGGAGGCTGTTGGCGGGGTTGTTCTCCTTCCAGCGGGTGAGCGCGTTCAGATGCTCCACCTTGCCCACGCCGAAGAGTTCCAAAAAGGTGATGGTGGGCGGCAGCGCGTAGCGTTCGCGCCGGGTGTCGAGCTGGGTATTGGCCAGCACGAGGGCCGCGTGCGCCGCGTCGAGGCCGCCGGCGTGCTCCGCCTGAAACGGGGTCCGGTTGCCGGAGACATCGTCTTTGTCGAAGACGGCGGAGCCCTCCGCCGAGAGTTCGATCACCGTGGAGCACTCCTTTGGGAGATCCCGCAGCGCGCTGTTTAAAAAGAGAACGCTGAACCCGTAGCTTTCCCGCCGCTGCCGCAGTGTCCGCAGCAGTTCCATCCGGCCCGCGAGGCCCGCGTGGTCCACGAGCAGCACATAGTGTGGCTGCCCGCCGTCCGTCGCCTGGACATCCGGCCCGGTGCGTTCCGCCAGCACGCGCTCCAAGTGAGAAGAGAGCGCCGCGCACGCGCTCTCGCCGTCGGCAAAGAAACGCACGGCGCCGGCGCTGTCCCAGGTGTGCGGCAGCCAGCGGGCAAAGGTCCATGGCCCAAGCTCCGCCGGGTCGAGCAAGAACACGAGTTTCACGTCTTCGTAGCTGTGCAGCGAAACGGTCTGCAGCACGAGGCCCCGCGCAAAGTCCAGCACCAACGGCCGCGGACCGATGATGCCGGTGAACGGGTGGCTGCGCAGGGAGTGGGTCACCGGCACGTCCGCCAGCATGGTGGGTTCCCCCGCGAGCGCGGACAGCGCGGCCCGCAGGTCGTCGTCGTCGAGAGAAAAGTGCGCCTCGGGGTAACGGAGATCGACCGCCAGCGGCCGTGACCCCAGCCCCAGACGGAGCTGGAGAAAGTCGTCCTGTTCTGGGGAACGCTCCCACAGGCGGCGGTCGCGCCGCACCATGCGCGCAAAGTGTTCCGTGAGCGGCGGGTGGTTCTCGAGCAGGACAGCCCGTTGGGTCTGCCCCAACTGGGCGATCTGTGCCCGAATGGATTGCAGATAGCCGCGGTAACGCGTCTGCCGCTCCGCCTCCGCCGCGCGGCCGCGCTTTCGCTCGGAACGCTTGGTCAACAAAGGCCAGAGCAGCGCGCCGCTGCCCATGCTGAAAGACATCGCCAGCGAGGGCAGCGCGGCGGCCGGGAGCAGCGCGCCGCCAGCCATGCCGTGGAGGGAGAGCGCGCCCATCAAAACCGCCGTGAGGCCCATGGTCACGGCGGGGCCGAACAACAGGGACATCGGCGTCTCTTCCGCCCGACGCGGCGCGGGCGGCGCGTCCACGGCAATGGTCTCCCGCCGGACACTTTGCTTCAGCCGGGGCGAACAATAAAAGGGCGCGGGCCGCAGCGCGCGGCACGGCGCGGTGCCGGGCATGTCGGCGGGCAGCGCGGGCAGCGCCTCTTCTGAGACGGACACCTGGCCGTTTGGGTTGTTGATCGCAAGGAACATGTTCCCGACAATGACCTTGACGCCCATGATGAACACGACGTCCCCGGCGCGCAGGTCCGCCCCGGACACCTTGTATTCGTTGACAAAGGTGCCGTTGCGGCTCCCGCAGTCGTCAATGTGCCAGCGCCCGCCGGTCAGCGAGAGGCAGGCGTGCCGCGCGGAGACAAAGCGGTTGTCCACAACGATCTGGTTGTCCTCGCCCCGGCCGATGTACAGCCGGCAATCCCCGCGCGGGGCGTATTTCCGGTAGTCCCGCTGCTCCTGGGTGATGGCGTCGGCGGAGAGGCGGGCCAGCGCGCCGGAGTGCCGGTAGCGGAGAATATAAAAACCGGAGGGGACAAGTTCCACGAGCGGGAGATCCCGGCCCTCGTCGTCCACCACGGCGATCTCGGGGTTCGATTTGAGGATCCACTTGCCCTGCGCGCCCTCAATGCCGGCCAGGCGGCGTGCCCGTCCCGCGGCGTCCGTGTCGGACAGCCAATACTGTCCGCTGATCTTCCGAGGCAGTGTCACGTTGTAGATCCTGTCCACCGTCAACAGCGTTACAATCACGGCCTCACCTCACCTCTGCCTGTAAAGTCATATCAAAACGCCCCGATCAATATCGGGATATCAGGTTTCACAACACACAAGGACCATGACCGTGACATTGTCGCGGCCGCCGGCGGAGAGGGAGAGGTCGACGAGTGTCTGCACGAGAGACAGCGGCGGCGCGTCCGCCAGGCAGGTGAGGCGGATCGTCTCCTCGCTCACCATGTCTGTCAGGCCGTCGCTGCACAGCAGGAGCTTGTCCCCCGACCGAAGCGCCAGACTCGCGCTGTGCGGTTCGACGAGGAATTCCTCCTCCGGAATCCCCAGGTGCTGGGTGAGACAATACCCCCGCCCGCCTGC
>JAIRML010000109.1 GCA_031258665.1 Oscillospiraceae bacterium
GTTGATTCCGCAGCCGGCGCTCGCGTGAATGATGGGGATCGTCCGCGGCAGCGCGCGCAGCGTGAAAAGCGCGCCGCCCAGCGCACAGGTGAAGCGGGGTCTGTCGACAAATTTGCTCATGAGCCGCCTCCTTCCTCTGTCCGGATGGTATCGACAAGTGCCACGCGGGTTACACCTGCAACCCACAACCCAAAATTCCTGTTTATTTGTTGAAAAACTTTGTTTTTCAACAACACGGGGGTTGGATCGAGGCGCTGAGGCGCCTCGCGGGGTGCGGGTTGCGGTAATAAATTACGCAAACCGCGGATGGAATCTGTCTCCAAAAAATTCTTATTTTGTTGCCGCGAAGCGGCAACAAAATGCCAAAAACGGCGTCAGCCGTGAGAAAAGGTGTTGTCGCAGTGCAGGTCCTCATAAAGACGGTCGGAGACATCCGTTTTTCCCAGCACGCCGCAGGCGTCCGCCCGGCAGTGCTGGCAGTGGCGAAACACCGGCAAAAAGGCCTCGGCGGCCGCGCGCGCCTCGCTCAGTTCGTCGCAATCCGGCGGCGCCAGGTGGGCCAGATCACCCTGCGGGATCAGGGGGATGATGTTGAAGATCGAGGCGCCGAGTTCGGCGCACACCTGGGCGATGCGGCCGATGTGGTCGCCGTTGAGTGACGGGATGAGTACGGTGTTGATCTTGACCAGCACACCCCGGGCCGCCAGGCGTTGGATCCCGAGGCATTGGCGTTCGATCAGGATGCGCGCGGCCTCCTCGCCCCGCAGTGTCCGGCCCTGCCAGACGATCTTCTCCACGACCCGGGCCGTGACGGCGGGGTCCACGCCGTTTACGGTGACGGTCACCGACCGCACGCCGGCGCGCACGATGTCGTCCGCCAGATCGGGCAGCATCAGGCCGTTGGTGCTCAGGCAGCCGAGCAGCATGGGGAACCGCGCGCGCAGGGTCGAAAAGACACGCAGGGCGTGGTCCGAAGCGAGGGAGTCCCCAGGCCCGGCGACGCCGACGACGGAGAGCTCCGGGCAGAGTGCCAGCGCCCGCCCGACGACCGCGGCAGCCTGCTCCACCGGCAAAATCTGTTGGGCGACCCCCGGCCTGTTTTCGGTCTTGTTGAAGCGGCGCGTACAGAAGCGGCATTTGATGTTGCAGTAAGGGCTCACGGGCAGGTGGAGCCGGCCCTTGTTCGGCGCGCGGCCGAGGCAGGGGTGGTTTTTGGCCAGATGCGCATAGCGTGTCTGCAAAGTGGTCACACAGGCCATGGAAGTCACCTCACAATCTCATCGAAAAGTGGTGTGGACAGGTACCGCTCACCGGTGTCGGGGAGCAGCACGACCACGTTTTGCCCGGCGGTCTCCGCCCGCCGGGCGATCTGTGTGGCGGCGACGGCCGCCGCGCCGGAGGAGATACCGACCAGCAGACCCTCCCGCAGGGCGAGGCGCTGGGCGGTTTCGTAGGCCTCTTCGGTGCGCACCTTAAAGATCTCGTCGATCACGTCCTGCCGGAGCACACCGGGCACGAAACCCGCCCCAATGCCCTGGATCTTGTGGGGGCCCGGCGCTCCGCCGGAGAGCACCGGGGAGTCGTACGGCTCCACCGCCACGATTGTGACGGCCGGGTTCAGCTCCCGCAGACGCAGACCCACGCCCGTCACCGTGCCGCCGGTGCCCACGCCGGACACAAAGACATCCACGCGGCCGCCGGTGTCCCGCCAGATCTCTTCGGCGGTGGTGTTTCGGTGGACCTCCGGGTTGGCGGGGTTTTCGAACTGCTGGGGTATGTACGCGTTTGGGATCGAGGCGGCCAGTTCCTCCGCCTTGCGGACAGCCCCTTTCATGCCCAGTGCGCCCGGGGTCAGCACCAGCTCCGCGCCCAGGGCCGCGAGCAGCCGGCGCCGTTCGACACTCATCGTGTCCGGCATCGTCAGCACCAGTCGGTAGCCCCGGGCGGCGGCCACAAAGGCGAGCCCGACCCCCGTGTTGCCGCTGGTGGGTTCGATGAGGACGGTGTCCGCCGCAATCTGTCCGCTCTGTTCGCCCTGCTCGATCATCGCAAGGGCGATCCTGTCTTTGACACTCCCCAGGGGGTTGAAGTACTCCAATTTGGCAATGAGCCGCGCCTTCACACCTGCCTCCCGCCCGTAATCCGTCAGTGCCAGCAGCGGGGTGTTGCCGATCAGCTCCGTCAGCTTGCTTGCAATTTTTTCCATGTGCAGACCTCCCTCCAACGTGGGCTGCACTTGCAACCCACAACCCAAGTTCTTGTTTTTTGTTGCCGCTTCGCGGCAAAGGGACTGTGTGGGCACGGCGCGTACCCGGCGCGTCCTTGTGGTGGCTTCACGCGCCCGCGTCTGTGCAAAGGTATCGGCCGCGGCGGTCTGCGCGGCCCAGGCCCCGGATTGGGTGTCTCTCAAGCCTCTGCCGGCCAGCGACGGGCACGAAGCTCCGACACCCCAGCCATTATATCTTGGTTTTTTCCAATTTTTCCACCATCACAACCTTGCCGTCGTGAATCACGAGCGTGATGGAGCCGAATTTGATCTCCCCCAGGTAGTGGATGATCTGCTTCAGCTTTTCCTCAGAGACACTGTTCGGTACTGAAAATGTGATTTCCCTCATGGTGTGTCCCCCCGAAAGTTGGCAAAGCCGTATTTGGACGCCGCGAATGTTGACTATATATATATGTAATATATGTAATTATAGAATATCCTAAAAAACCGCATTTGTCAAGCCCCTTGGAAAAAATGATGGGGAATTTACCCCATATATTGATTTTACTGCAAAAATATAATGAACGAGGGCTTTTATACTGAATATTGTGTCATTGCCAAAGCAATGACACAATAT
>JAIRML010000180.1 GCA_031258665.1 Oscillospiraceae bacterium
GAATTTCGCGAAATAGAACGCCTGCGCGCCGACGCCCGCCACAACGAGGCGTCGGCTCTCCTCCATGCCGAACGGCAGGCCGAAATGCGCACAGACGCCAAATGGCAAGCTGTTGTGGCGGACAAGGAAGCGGAGATAGCGCGGCTTCGCGCTTTGCTTGATAAAACCAAACAATAACGACGGCGCGGCGGGAGGTTTTCTCTCGCCGTGCTCTTTTCACGTTGGAAACATCATCAAAATCCGGAAGCTGCCGCAAGGGATCGTCGTTGAGAACGAATGAGAACTTTTTATACCAAGCCAAGCGGTACAACATAAAAGGGAAGCAATACCTGGTGCGGATGACAGGACTTGAACCTGCACGCCTTTCGGCATAAGAACCTAAATCTTACATGTCTGCCAGTTCCATCACATCCGCATATACCATTTCTGCCAGGGCCGATTACCCTGTGCCGACGACGAAGTCGAAATAGGTGTCTGGGAAGGGTTCGTTTTGGAGGGTGTAGTGCCACCACTCTTTTTCGTAGGCGGCAAAGCCCTCCGCCGCCATGGCTCCTTTGAGCCGCCGGCGGTGAGTCTGCTGGACATCGGTCAGCCCGGACGCCCCGTGGTGGGAGATCGGGCCGAAAAAGTCAAACGGCCCGCCCATGTCGAGCTCCGCTCCGGTCGCCGCGTCACACAGCGTCAGATCCACCGTGCTGCCCCGTGAATGGCCGGAACGGCGCGCGATGTAGCCGGCCGCCGCCAAGGCGGACTTCTCTATATCCGGATAGTGGATGGCCTTGCGCGCCGGGTCATCCGGCTCGGCCGCCCAGGCCTGAAAGCGGTCCACCGCCCGCTGGGGGCGGTAGGCATCGAAGATCTTCAGCCCCAACCCCTCGGCCATGAGCGCCGTCTGCACCCGCGCCAGCGCCTCGGCGGCCGGCCGGGTCAGTACGGCGCGCACCCCGGCGCCGTAGCCGTCCACCACGGCGCCCGTGAAGTTGTCCTTTGTCGCATAGCGCAGCGACTCCGCAACCTCCGGGGCCAGGTCGCTCACATAGACAAACCCGTCCGGCAGCGGCGCCTGGGCGGGTGCCGCTTGGGAGGGCGGCGACGTTTCGGAGACCCCCGGCGGCGCGGAGCTCGGAACGACCGGAGACGCCAGCGGCGGGGATATGCCCGGGCTGCCGGCGGCGGGGGCCTTTGCCTGTGTGGATGCGGAAGGGTACGCCGGCGGAACCGGCGCGTCCGCGTCCACCGTCGGCGGCGGGGCGCAACCCGCCAGCAGCAGGCACACAAACGCGCAGGACAGCGCCGCGCGGGCGTCGCGCCGGCCGGTCATTCGTCCCAGTTGTGCCAGACATTTTGTACGTCGTCGTTGTCCTCCAGCATGTCCAGCAGCCTCTGCATCCCCTTGGCCTGCTCCTCGTCCGTCAGCGCCACATAGGTCTGCGGCACGAGCTCCACCTGCGCCGACAGGAGGGTGTAGTCCTTCTTTTCCAGGGTCTCGCATACGGCCCCGAAGTCCTCCGGCGCCGTATAGATCTCAAACACTTCGTCCTCGGCGGCGAAATCCGCCGCCCCCGCCTCGAGCGCCGTCATCATGATATCGTCCTCGTCGCGGCCCGCCCGCTCAACGACAATGACGCCCTTGGGGTCAAAGGACCAGGCCACGCAGCCGGAAGGCCCCAGGTTGCCGCCGTTTTTGTCGAAGTAATGGCGCATCTCGGAGGCGGTGCGGTTCCGGTTGTCCGTCATTGTCTCGACAATAACAGCCACCCCCGCCGGCCCGTAGCCCTCGTAGCGGATCGACTCATATGTCTCCCCCGCCCCGCCGCCGGCGGCCCGCTCAATGACGCGCCGGATGTTGTCCGACGGCACATTGCCGGCCCGCGCCTTGGCAATGACGTCTTTGAGCCGGGCGTTTGAGGCCGGGTCCGGCCCGCCCTCCCGCACAGCGACAATGATCTCCCGCGAGAGTTTCGTGAAGATCTTGGCGCGCTGGGCGTCGGTTTTCTCCTTTTTGTGCGCGATGTTCTTCCACTTTGAATGCCCTGACATAGTCGCTCACCCCTGATGAGAATCTGCCGGACCCGCCGCGGGCCGGTGTTTTTGTTTCATCTTACATATTCGAACTCACAGTCGTAGATGCTGACGATGTCGCCTTCGGCGATGCCCTGCGCCTCCAGGCGGTGGAAGAGCCCCGCGCCGCGCAGCATCCGGTCGAAATACATGCGGGACTCGTAGTCCGAGAGATTCACATTGCTCAGCAGCCGCGCGAGCCA
The DNA here is from genome assembly GCA_031258665.1 of Oscillospiraceae bacterium. GTDB lineage: Bacteria > Bacillota > Clostridia > Oscillospirales > UBA929 > JAIRTA01. Next base: position 2,265 of record JAIRML010000180.1, read on the forward strand.
GACGCCCTCCACGAGCCAGGTGCGGCCCTCGCACCGGATGGTCATCTCGCCCGGGCTGCCCAAGTCGGGCGGCGGCGGGATGTATTCATCCTCGTACACCGTCACCGGCGGCAAGGACGGCAGCCGGGCGGCCACAGCTGCCGTCAGCGCGTCCACGCCGGACCGGGTGGCGCCGGAGATGGGAAACACCGGAATGTCCAGCGCGGCCAGGCGCTCCGTGAGCGCCCGGAGCGGCCCATCGCCGCCTCGCAGAAGATCGCACTTGTTGGCGGCCACGATCTGGGGCCGCGCGGCCAGCGACGGGCTGTACGCGCGCAACTCCGCGCAGATGGCGTCGAAGTCCTCCACCGGGTCGCGGCCCTCCAGTCCGGACACATCCACCACGTGGACCAGCAGCCGGCAGCGGTCCACGTGCCGCAGGAACTCGTGTCCGAGCCCCGCGCCGCTGGCCGCGCCCTCGATCAGGCCGGGGATATCGGCCACGACAAAGGCGCTGCCCTCCCCCACGCGCACCACGCCCAGGTTTGGGGTCAGCGTTGTAAACGGGTACCCCGCGATCTTGGGCCGCGCGGCGGATACCACGGAAAGCAGCGTGGACTTCCCGGCGTTGGGGAACCCCACGAGCCCCACATCCGCCAACAATTTGAGCTCCAGCACGATGTCCCGCTCCTCGCCGGGCAGCCCCGCCTTGGCAAAGCGCGGACACTGCCGCGTCGCGGTGGCAAAGTGCCGGTTGCCCCAGCCGCCCCGCCCGCCCCGGGCCGCGAGGTAAGGGCCTTCGGCGGCGGACATGTCGTGGATGATCGCGCCGGTGGCCGCGTCCCGCAGCAGTGTGCCGGACGGCACGCGGATCGTCAGATCGGCGCCGCCGCGCCCGCTGCAAGCTTTGGTCCCGCCGTTCTGACCGTCGGCGGCCTCGTAACGGCGGCGGTAGCGAAAATCCATCAGCGTGGACAGGCCGGGATCCGTCACCAGATAGACATGCCCACCCCGGCCGCCGTCGCCCCCGTCCGGGCCGCCGGCCGCCACGTACTTCTCCCGATGAAAGGAGACGGCGCCGTTCCCGCCGCGCCCCGCGCGCAGGGTGATTCTGGCCGTATCAATAAACATATCGCAACTCCCAAACAAACTCGCTCTCCGCAGACCACGGCGCCGCCCGCGCCGCCGGACCCCGAAGAACGGGCCGGGCAAAGCCCGGCCCGTTCGCAACATGTACTTGCAGGGCAGACCCGCCCCGGACACCGCCGCGGCCGGCCGCCTCCGGTCTCACTCGGCCGGCTCGTAAATAGAAACCTGCTTGCGGTCGCGGCCCAGCCGCTCAAAGCGGACACGGCCGGACGCCAGGGCAAAGAGAGTGTCGTCACGGCCGCGACCCACATTGATGCCGGGGTGGATCTTCGTGCCGCGCTGCCGCACCAAAATGTTGCCGGCCAACACAAACTGGCCGTCGGCGCGCTTTGCGCCCAATCGCTTGGACTCGGACTCGCGGCCGTTGCGCGAGGAGCCCATCCCTTTTTTATGAGCCATACCGGTGTAGCCTCCGTTTTCATTTCATATTTGATGGCGGAGAGATCAGACCTCGATCTTGTCGATCGTCACCTTCGTGTAGGGCTGACGATGGCCCTGCCGGCGGCGGTAGTTCTTCTTGGCCTTCATCTTGAAGACGATGATCTTTTTGTCTTTTCCATGCTTCAACACGGCGCCGCTCACCTTGGCGCCGTCCAACAGGGGCGCTCCCAGCCTCACGTCGTCGCCTGTAAAAACGGCCAGCACGCGGTCAAAGACCACCTCCGCGCCCTCCTCGGCGGGCAGCTTCTCGATGAAGATGACGTCGCCCTCTTGCACCCGATACTGCTAGCCGCCGGTTTCAATGAAGGCATGCATGCATTTTCCTCGCTTGTCCTCAGTCTCGCTCTTGGGGTGGAGAAAGCACTCACTTATCAAACCCCTGCGAAGCGGCCTATACAGTTTACCATCTCCGCAGAGGTTTGTCAAGGATATCTGATTATTGATTTTACTGCAAAAATATAATGAACGAGGGCTTTTATACTGAATATTGTGTCATTGCCAAAGCAATGACACAATATTCAGTATATCAAATCCGTTCCTTAGTACCTTGTTGCCGCGAAGCGGCAATAAAAAACAAAAATTATGGTTGTGGGCTGCAAGGGCAGCCCACGTTGGCTTTTTTGCAGTGGAATCATTATTTGATCATTTTTGGTGATTTGCCGTGTCAAAAGTCTCGCCGGGAGGTCTCGCTACACCCTGTCGGGCGTGGCGCCAGCCCGTCACGCCCCCAGCGCCTCGTGTATCACCGGCATCCACCGGCTGATGTCGATGCCCTGCGGGCACTTGGGCTCGCAGGCGGCGCAGCCGGTGCAGAAGGCGGCCTGGGCCGAGGGCCCGCCAAACGCGGGGATCCGCCTGTACTCCGCCCGCGCGAGCGCTTTGTTTTCAAACATCGACCCGACGTTATACGCCTCGAAATTTTTGGGGATGTCGACGCCGCTGGGGCAAGGCATGCAATACGAGCACCGCGTGCAGGGGATGCTCTCCACCTCCTTGAACGCGGCCTGGACACGCTCCACCAGCGCCGCGTCCTCCGGCGTCAGCATGCCGGCCCGCGCGGCCTTGGCGTAGGCGACATTCTCCCGGGTCTGCCGCATGTCGCTCATGCCGCTCAGCAAAAGCGAGACTTCCGGCATGTTCCACAGCCAGTCGAGCGCCCACGCCACGGGGCTCTTCCGCACGGGATGCGCCTCCCACAGAGCCCGCACCTTCGCGGGCGGAGCAGCGAGTTTTCCGCCAAGCAGCGGTTCCATGACAACGACACCCAACCCGCGCGCGGCCGCGTAACGGAGCCCGGCGAGGCCCGCCTGGTTCTCCGTGTCCAGGTAGTTGAGCTGGATCTGGCAAAATGCCCAACCGTCGTACCCGTCCATGATCTGTAAAAAGCTCTCATAGCGGTTGTCGTGGTACGAAAATCCAATGTGCCCAATCTTGCCGGCCTGCTTCGCTCTCTCCGCCCTCGTGAGCAGGTCATGGCGTAGGACAATGTCCGTCCAGCGCTCACCGCTCAAGGCATGCAGGAGGTAGTAATCGATGTATTCATCGCCCAGCCGGCGCAGCTGTTCCTCCAAAAACCGGTCAAAATCGCCCGCCTCCTGAATGAGAAACACGGGGGACTTGGTCGCAAGCTTCACTTTGGCCCGGTAGCCGTCCCGCAGCGCTTTGCCGGTGACCACTTCGCTCTGCCCGCCGTGATACGGGTAGGCCGTGTCCACATAGTTGACGCCGTTGTCGATGGCGTACCGAAGCATGGCGATCGCTTCGCCTTCGACCACGTCGCTGCTGAAGGGCGCGTTGTCGCGCGTGGGCAGCCGCATCATGCCAAATCCGAGCGGCGAAACTTTGTCTCCCAAATCTCCAAATTGCCTGTATTGCATAGCCAAACCTCCTCTTTTGTCACAACCGGGGTGTCCCCTTCACGCCCGCAATGTTGCAGCCGAGGAAGACCCGCCCGCGGGTGTCCTGCAACGCGGCGCCCACCGAAAACCGGGAATAAGGCGCATAGGCCATCGGCAATACGCCGATGGCCCGTGTGACAAGTTCTCGATGCGACAAGGGACTACTGCGGCGGCAGAGGCGGTACGCCAGGCCCCTGCGGCGGCTGATACCCCGGCTGCGGCTGGGCCGGCTGCTGATAGGCGGACGCGTCGGGCGCAGGCTGGTAACCCGGCTGAGGCGGCTGCTGGGGCTGGTAACCCGGCTGGGCCGGCTGGTATTCCGCGGGCTGATACCCGGGGGGCTGCGGCTGGGCCGGCTGATAGGCGGACGCGTCGGGCGCGGGCTGGTAGCCCGGCTGAGGCGGCGCCTGATAGCCCGGCGCGTACCCGCCGGCCACCGGCCGCTGCGGAGCGGCCCCGCCGCCCATGACCTGCGAGCGGATGATGAAGTACCCGATGGGATAAAAAATGGCCAGCGCCACGGCGCTCTGGGGCCGGTAGCGTTTAAAAATCTCCATATTGATGAGCACGGTGAGCACATAGAACCCGATGCTGATCAGCCAACCGAGCACGGGGATGTCGCCTAAAATCATCACGCCGGCCAGCGCGGCCAGCATGAGGCTGAACTGGTTGACTTTGAGCTTCCCAATGTACGGATCTGGCACCAGGAGCCCGAGCAGGTAATAGTTGCAGACCGGCACCCACGCCATCCAGGCGAATTTCGCGTACGGACTCCTTTTGGCCACTTCCATAAACCCCAGCGCGTACAGCACCCAGACACCTATGGCGACCAACAACGGGATCAGTACCGCGACGATGACCAGTGCGCCCCCGTAATAAAAGAGATCCATTGACATACCCCTCCCGACCAGTTTTGAGCGCCGCCGTACCCGCCGAACGGGCTTCGGGCGGCAAACTCATTTTCTATAGTACCTTGCTGCCGCTTCGCGGCAGCAAAAAATAAGAATTTTGGTTGCGGGTTGCGGGTGCGATCCGCGTTGGAAGGGGATCAAACGATGCCGGTTACCATCAGACAGGTGGCCCGTGCCGCGGGCGTTTCACGGGGGACTGTCGACCGTGTTGTCAACAATCGCGGCAAGGTCAGACCCGAAGTTGCGGAACGCATCCGCGAGGTGATCAACGAAACGGGTTACACGCCCAACAAGGCCGGCAAAGTGTTGGTTACGCGCAAAAGACCTGTAAAGATAGGCTGTTTTCTCCCCTCTTTGGGCAACGCGTTTTGGGACGAGGTCATCATGGGGCTCCGGGCGGCGGAAGACGAGCTGGCCGACTTCGGGCTGTCGCTGGAAATACGCGAAATCCACGGCTATGTGATCGGGGAACATATCGAAGCTATCCAAAGTCTTGTCGATGAAAATTGTTCGTCGCTGATCGTGTCTACCGTGGATGTGCCGGATGTCTGTGAATATATCAACAGTGTCATCAGCAGCGGCATCCCCGTCGTTACCATAAACACCGACCTGACAGGGACAAACCGCCTGTGCTATATCGGAAGCAATTATTTAACAGGTGGGACGGTGGCCGGCAGACTGCTCAGTATGCTCAGTATTTACAGCGAGTTTCCCCTGACGATCCTGACCGTAACCGGTTCCACGATGATCAAGGGTCACAACGACCGTATCGCGGGATTTTTGACCTCGCTGAACGAGAGCGGTGTGGAATACCGGATGGTCTCGGTCTGTGAATGTCTCGACGATGAGGAGCGCGCGTATGACGTGACCCTCGACGCGCTGCGCGAACACCCCGACACAAACTGTGTCTATATCTCCGCGGCGGGCGTGACCGGCGTTTGCCGCGCGATCGCGGATTCGGGCCTGCGCCGCGGCGGCAGGATCAAAGTCATCTCTTTCGACAACCCTGAGACCACCCGCGCGCTCATCCAAAAAGGGGAAATCGACTTCACCATATGTCAGGAACCTTACCGTCAGGGGTATCAGTCTGTTGTCAGTCTGTTTAATTATTTTCTGGAGAACAAAAAGCGGCCCCTCTCGGACTGTTTCACTGAAATCGTGATTAAAATCAAGGAAAATCAATAGCGGCAGATGCTGTTGTCAGAGATAACGCGACACGGACCAGCGCGGCAAAGGCTTGACAAATCTCACGCAAGTGTCATAATGAGCAATAGGGTACCTAACGCGGGGCGCGGCCGAAATCGGCCGCGCCCCGTCCCGTGAACAACTTGCCGCTTCGCGGCAATAAGGCACTAACGTGGGTTGCACCTGCAACCCACAACCCAAAATTCTTCTTTTTTATGGCCGCTCCGCGGCCATAAGTTACTAAAAGGCCGTGACCTCTGCGAGGGGTTTGCAGCCCGCGTCCCAAACATAGAACCGGTACGCCGCGCCCTCGACGTGGGCCAGCGACGCCTCTATGGGGACCGTTTCGCCGGCGGCGATCGAAGCCGATGACGCGTCAATGCCGATGAGCCGCCCGTCGCCGTCGTAGGCCGCCGCAATGGCTGTCAGGGTGATGTCGTCTCTGGCCGTGATCCGGAATCGGGCAATGTGATTCTCCTCAACCGGCGGGAACGCCGGTTTGATGAGGACGCGCGCGTCGATGGATATATCCTCGTACCCCCAAACCGTGAACTCATACAGCGAGTAACCCCACGACGCGTTGACGGCGGAGACGCCCTGCATGCGGATGTAACGGCCCTTGCCCGTCAACGCGAGACGCTGGGTGGTTGTGGTGACATTTTGCTGCGCCGCGATCGTCGTAAAGTTCACATTGTCGTCCGATATCTGTATCTCATACGCCGTGGCCCGCGCGGCTTCCCAAATCAGCTCGGCTTCCGTGATGTGGTATGTTTTGCCCAAGTCGATGGTGATCCAGTCGGCGGCGCTGCCCGTGGTGCCGTTTTGCGAGCTCCAGCGCGTGCCGGGGCTGCCGTCGTTTGCGTGGGCGGCGGGGTGGTCAACCCCGGTTGTCTCCAACGTGTTCTCAAAGCTGGCGAACGCCGGTTTGCCGATCGAGACCGCCGTCGACACGACAAGGGCGCGCTCGCTCGTCACCGTTTCGCCGCCGCGCTCATACGACGCCACGAGACGCAGGCGTTCGCCCTCGCCAAAGTCCGCGGCGTTCGGGTCAAGCGTCAAGTCGAACGAACCGCGCGCCGCGTCCGCCTGGTTGGGCGCCCCGGCCCGGCTGACGGTGTAACGCTTTGTTTCGGACTGAATCAGCGCGCCGTCCGCCGCGTATACGGACAGCGTGACAGGCAGGCCGGCGATGTCCTCGTTCAAGTCGTTGATGAGCGTGACGGGTATGGCCTTTTTGACGCCCACCGCCACCGTGATGTCACCGTACTGCTGGATGATGAGGGCCAGCGGTGCGAACGCGCTCGTAAACCACCGTTTGACTTCCGGGCGGATCGTCGGCACCGTCAAGTCGGGGTCCAACACGTCCCCCGTCTGCCCCGTCTGGCCCGGCTTGGAATAGCTGAGTCCGCAGAATTGCTGTACCCCGATGAGATACCGGCCGGAGCGCCAGAATTCCGTGGATTGGGCGGTGGCCATCGCGTAGTATTCCAGCCGCTCGGCGTTCGTCGCGCCGGGCAGCAGCCGGTTGTAAATCGACAGCGTGAGGCTGGTCGGCTCGCCGATCCTGTTGGTCCAAATATACGCGTATTCGTTGACCATCTTGGGGTTCGGCAGCGTTTTGACATTGGCGTTGGTGTTGCCGCTGATGTTGGGATAGCCATAATGGGGGATCGTCGGGTCGGAGACGTTGAACGATTCCAGCGTCCATCCCGCTCTTGAGAATACGTACGGGTGGTACTCAATCGGCGCGTTGCTGCTTACCGGCGCTGTCCATCCGTTGTCCCACGGGCGCTGCTGTATGTCGTAGCCCTCGTTTAAAATACGGTTCGCGAACCCGGTTGTGCGCGATTCGTTCGTGGATTCGTTTTGGGCGTCCCAGATGATGAGGGACGGATGCGACGATTTCTCGTCGACCCACGCGTAGATCTCGGGCATGAGCGTCTCGAGCGTGCAGCCGTCGTCGCAGCCCCACCACGCGTATTCGTCCACGATCATAAAGCCCAGTTCATCCGCCAGTTCATACCATATGCTCGGCAGCGTGCCGACATGCGTGCGCAGAACGTCCCAATTCACGCTCTTGAATTCGGCGTAAACCCGGCGCACCCACGTCTCGTCAAAGGGATGTGTGCCGCGCAGCGGATCCTCGAAAAAGCGGTGCATGGCGACATTCGTGCCATTCAGATAATGCGGCTTGCCGTTTAGCATCGGCAGATGCGTCACCGCGTCAAATTCGAACGTGCGCATCCCGAAGCGCTTTGAGAATTTGTCGCCGCTCGACACAACCTCAATCTCATACAGGAACGGGCTGTTGGGCGTCCACGCCTTCGCGTCCGTGAAATGGCTGACCGCCACGGACGCGTCGGCCAGCGTCGTTTTGCCCGCGCCGACGGTGACGCCGGGCACCGTCAGCGTCCCGACGAGCGCGCGCCCGGGCGCGGCGCCGTCTGCAAACACACCCAGTTCATATACATTGTACGTCACGTCTGTCGTCGCGGCGGCGGCGGTCTTGTTCTCAAGCGTGGCGCGGACCGTCACGGCGGACCGCTCCAGGTCGGCTTTCACCTGCAGCGCGTCGGAGACGGTCGTTCCGCTTGTCGCGATGATGTTGACGCTGTCGTAGATGCCCGGGAAATATTGGGTTCTCTCCTGATCCCTGCCCGTGTGCGCGGGGTTCGCCCCGTCGGCCCTCTGTCTGTCGCGGTTGGTCAGCGCGATGACGATCTCGTTTTCGCCCGCGTGGAGATACGGCGCGATGTCTGTGTGGGAATACGTGTAGTTGTAGTCGTAATGATCCACATACCGCCCATTGACGTAGATGAAGCGCCCGAACTGCGCGCGCATGATCTCCAAGACGACCGTCCCGGCGAATGTCTCGGGGTCATAGCCCTCCGGCATGACGATGGCGCGTCTGTGCCACAGAGACTGGCTGGCGTAGGCGCCCATGTCCACGGCGGCCGTGTCCCAGAGCCCCGGAACGGGGATCAAGTTGTCGAACTCCGGCACAGCCGTCGTGGCGGGGGCGGTCAGCGTCGCGGTGTTCGTCGCTTCCCATATGCCGTCCAGACTGACGACCGCGCGCCCCGCGTCCCGCGGCAGCGTGATGACGGCCGGCTCTGCGGGGACAAGACCACCAAAGTCGCGGCGCAGCGAAACGGCAATGTTTGTGTCGCCGGCCACATCGAACGTGATGAAATCATCGGCATAGCTTGTGGTCACATCGGCACCGTTGACCAAAATGCTGTCGAGCGTATGGCCGGCCGCGATCTTCATGTACACGCTCGTCCGGCCGCCTATTCCGGCCCAGGCGCTGTTGGGAACGATCAGCGCGGACTTGTTCGGCGTGAACGTGATCTTTGCGGCGTCCCTGCTCTGTGACTGGTCGGCGGCCAGGGTTCCGTACGCTTCCAGCTCAATGATCGACATGCCCCAAGCGTCGTTGAACGCCGTCACAAGAAACACGCGCAAATATCGGCCTGTCCCCGCCAGCGCGATGTCCTGCGCGCCGGCGGCGGACGCCGTGCCGTCGTGGATCGTCGTAAACTGGACATAATCGTTGGACACCTGGATCTGATACGCTTTGGCGTACGCCGCCTCCCAGTACAGGTAAACCCTCGACAGGTCGTACACCGCGCCCAGGTCCACGGCGAACCATGTGTCGGTATTC